>NZ_DLJR01000024.1:0-36454 GCF_002484365.1 Empedobacter sp. UBA7611 | reverse complement strand
TCAAATTAATCAAATTAATCAAAATAATAATACAATAATATTAAATAAAAACTCTACTTTTAAGTGTTCTTAACAAGGGGGAGATTACAGGAATCTGTGATGATACTTCATCTATATTAGCTATAATGATGCTGAATAAGTTTGTGGATTGCTTAATTTTTCCTTTGAATTTGTTTTATACAAACAGATAGTTTAGTGTTTCTTGCTAAATGTAGATTAATAGAGGTTAGTTATTAGGTTTTGTTGTAGAGTAAAGTTGTTATTGATTAATATGAGCCTTTTCTAATTATAGGTATTTATATCCTTTAAATAGTCCTAATTTATATAATAGTTTTAGTAATCTTGATTTTTTTAGTAACTCTAATTTAGTAGAAATGTTGTCATAATCTCTTCTATTTACAAAATTATCAATAAATAGTTCTTCAATATTAACATTTCTTCTTTCAGCCATCTTGATTAAAGCAACCCAATGCCAGAAATAGGCTTTATCTGCATTCTTATTTGTAGAAATACCACCGTTATGTATTCTGTATAGATAAAGATCTTCATCTATATACAACACAGGAGCTACTTCACACATTTTCATGTACCAATCTTTGTCTTCTGCGATTTTGAGGAAAGTATCAATACCTGTCGTTTTGTTGTAAATGGATTTTTTGAAAGTTGCGAAATGCGATATCTCTCCTTTAAAATTAAGATAATGCTCATCTAATGCAGTTATTTGTGTTGCATGATGTACATTTTGTTTTTCAAGTTTTTCATTACAGATGATAAAATTAGAATAGACTAAACCTACTTCTATATTGTTATTATGATGATTTAAAATACTTTCTAAAGCTTGAGGCTCTAATGCGTCATCAGGATCTAAAAAACCACAGATTTCGCTTGAAGCAAGTTCTACCAATCTTCTCTTTGTATATCCTACTTTTTTATTTTCTTCATTTTGAAAAAGCTTAAATCTTTTGTCTTCGCCAATAATAGATTTAATAACTTCTACAGAATTATCTGTGGAGCAATCGTCTAGAATAACTACTTCGAAATTCTGATAAGTTTGTGCTATTAAGCTATCATAACAGTCTTTAAAAAAGTGTCCGTTGTTATAATTTGCGATTAAAATGGAAATTTTAAACATAACTATTGTTCTAACGTTTTTTTTAGTGTCTCTAAAAAAGCGTGTTTATTATTTCTGTCAGGTTCCATAATATTTCCTTCAGCCCATTCATTCCACGATTTAATAATTAAGAAATTTTCAGGATAATTTTTATCTTCAAAATATTCTTTAGCTTTCTCTATTTGTTTTTTAAAGTTTTCGGAAGTTGCATTATTAATTACAATACCATTTGTTCCACTTCTAGGAGTATTATCCCAATTTGGCATAATACAAGGATAAGTTGGAATCTTTGTTTCTGTAAACTTTAGGTTTTTAACAATTTCTGACATATCCTGTTGATTTACAAACTTTTTTACACTTAGTTTATTTTGTAAACCAAAAAATCCTTTTATTCTATTTTTATAGTATTCTTTTGTTGTGATTGATTGATTTATGTTCGCATTTTTTTGTATTTCCTTAACCCAAGATTTTTTAAAAGCATCTGTAATTTTCCCCTGATAGTTTAAAGATTTATAATCTAATTCATCTTCCAACTTATTACCAGCAATAATATGTAAATCCTCAAAACCATTGTTTTGTGCAAGTTTTCTTAAAATAGATAAATATGTATTATTGTTTTCATTTAAGTGAATAGGATCATAAACTATAAATACAGGACAATTATCTATTTTGATATAGCGATCATCTTCAAAAAAAGGCAATAAATAGTCAAAATGTTTTTCTACATCTCCCTCAGGATAGACTTGTTCAGCAATTATTTCATTACTTAATCCATGCCATATTCCTGTCCAAGTTTCATTTGCCCAACAAAAGCAGAAAGGAAAATCTGGCTTACCAGATTCTAATACTTCATTAGCAATACGTTCTAAAGTTTGAACCTCATTTCCAAACCAATAATGGTAATATATAAACCCATAGACACCATATTCTCTCGCTAAATTAGCTTGTTGCTCTCTTATTTCTGGTAATCTCAAATCATAATACCCTAAATCGCCAGCCAATAATGGTTGTTGATGTCCATCATATAAAGATTTAGCTTTAGTAACATTCGTCCATTCTGTAAATCCTTTCCCCCACCATTTATCATTCAAATCTGTTGGATGATACTGAGGAAGATATAATGCAAGGGGCTTAATTTTTTTCATGATATTTTTTAAATTGCCTTTGTACAACTTCTAAATATTTTTTACCATACTTTTGGTCAGGTTCAAGATGATTACCTTCAGCCCATTCATTCCAAGCATTAATAAAAATAAAATTTTCATCATTTGAATATGGTATAAAATCATTATTAATCTTATTTAACCAATCTTCAAAGTATTCGGGTGTTGAATTTTCTAAAATTAATGTTGGATTACTACCTCTTCTAGAAGTGTTATCCCAACCTGGTACAAGAGATGGAAATATTTTAAAATTTATACTTTTTTGTAAAGTTAACTTTTCACTCATCCATTGATAAGGTATTTTATTTAATTTATTTTCTTGCTTTTCTTTAATAAATCTATTCAATACATTCTTTAAAAAGTTAGATTTAGAATCCTTATTTCTATTCGAAATTTCTGTAAATACGTTCTCCCTTCGTATTCCAAATGGCTCAAAATCAATAGCCGCATCAAACCCTTCTATAAGTTTATCCCATTTTGGTGTATGAGAGAAAACCATATGACAAACATATAATTCTAATCCATGATTTTTAGCAATCGTTCGCCACATTTTTATGGTTTTCTTTATATTTGGAAGAACATATGGTTTATACACAACTATTATAGGTTTTCCATTGACCTTTATATATCTCTCATCTTTGAAAATTGGGATTAAAAAATTAATATGATCCTCATCATCACTTTCGGAATACTTTTGTTCAATCAACACTTCTTTCTCATTTCCGTCCCATGTGCGTGTCCAATTTTCATTTGCCCAACAAAACATGAAAGGTAAACTTTCATCTGGATTTTTCAGCTTTCTGTCAATCGGTTCCTGCATCAGCCTTTTGCCATTAAACCAATAGTGATAATAACAAAAACCATAAATTCCATATTGTTTGGCTAAAAGTTCTTGTGCAACTCTCGCTTCTTTTAATCTTAAGTCATAAAAACCTAAATCAGCTGGAAGCTGTGGTTGATAGTGATTATCAAATAATGGTTTCGCTTTAGTGACATTTGTCCATTCTGTAAACCCCTCACCCCACCATTCATTATTTTCATCGAAAGGGTGAAATTGTGGCAAATATATAGCTACTGGTCTAATCATTTTTCTCTAAAACAAAAAATATTTAACTGCATGTGAAAACCACCACCAATATTAACTTGTGTAAATGGATGCGGCATATTATCCCATGCCTCTTTTATATAGTATTTAAACCCAGCCTCAGATACCCATAATAAAATCTCTGATAATGTATCTTTTTCATCAATTGTATTATGAAATTCAATAAAAAGATTTTCTACATTTTTTAAGTCATCTTTAATATCTTTTAAGACTGTATATTCTGCTCCTTCTATATCTATTTTAAGAAAAAACACAGGTTTATTTATAATATAATCTTTAAGTCTAACTGCTTTTACAACAGTATTATTTGGATGATGGTCATCTTGATTAATAATTTTACCCCCCAAACTTCCTTCTGAAAAAAAAGTCAAATCATCTGCATTTATCCACACTGCTGCATTAATTAACTCAACATCTTGATTTATTTCAAAGGTTTTGATATTTGTCTCTAATTGTTGAAAAATCTTCTTATCAGGTTCAAATGCTATAAATTTTGCATTTTTAAAAAGTTTCTTTAAATAAATCATACTTAACCCAATATTTGCTCCACAGTCTAAAATTAAAACCTCATTATCAGATTTTTCAAACAGATATACTTCATCGACAAATATCTCTTCTAAACTATGTAATAACCAAAAAGGATTACTGAATAAAATATTTTTATTAAATAGATTAACGTTACCTTTTAAATAAGTATCACTAGAATATTTGGACATATGATAATAATCCTTAAAATTCAATCCTAATTTAGAATTAAATGATTTGAATTTTATCAATTTACTTATGTAGTTTTTCATAAAATCGTTTACTAAGTTTAAGTTAATATATTTTCTGATTCAAATTCAATCGAAACCCAAGACTCCTTCTCTCCTTTAACTAAAAATTCTAATATATTATTAATTCTTAAATAAGGTAGATTAGTATCGAAATCATTAATCCCAAAATCTATATTATATCTACCTAATGTTAATAGTGGATTTTTTATAATTAATGAATATTCAATAATTTTGTTTTTAATCTTCTTTTGCTCATTTACAAATACTCCTGCTACTTGAATTTGCTCCTTATTTTTTATCAACATATATAAATGAGGATAATTTATCACATTATTTTGTAAAACTTTAAACCTCAAAACTATTGTAAAACTTACGCCTCTTTCAACAACATCATTTGGTATAATAATTCTTTTATCTAATAATTTAAAATACCCATTATCAAATACTTTAGAGGACTGTTCTACTGAAAATAAATTATAATATTCTTGAATTCCTTTACCAATATCTTTTCCTTGATATTGAGCAACACCATGATTCATTAATATTATTTCTGTACATATTCTAGAAATCATATTCATTGTATGTGATACAAATATGATTGCAGTATTAGGTAATAATTCATCAATCTTACTAAAACATTTGATAACAAATCCTAAATCACCTACTGCCAATACCTCATCAATAATTAAAACATCTGGTTCTAAATGTGCTGCTACAGCAAATCCTAAGCGAACTTTCATTCCTGATGAATAATTTTGAACAGGCATATCTATAAATTTTTCTATTTCAGAGAAATCTATAATAGATTGTATTTTTTGATTTACTTCTTCTTTTGTAAATCCTAAAATTGCTGCATTATTGTAAATATTCTCACGTCCCGTTAAAATAGGGTTAAAACCAGCACCTAATTCAATAAGCGCACCTATTTTACCACGCATTACAATTTGTCCTTTATCAGGCGTATAAAGTCCGTTCAAAACTTTTAACAGCGTACTTTTCCCAGCTCCATTATGACCAATCAAACCAATACATTCTCCTCTTCTTAGTTTAAAACTTATATCTTGTACTGCCCAAAATTCTCCTTTGCGAAGTTCTTTTGAAGATTTTAATCCAAAACTACTTCGAATAATATCTGTTGCTCCATACTTTAAAGAAGTTTTGAGATCTAAAGAAAATTTCTTTGATACATTTTGAACTTCTACTAATATTTCTTTTTCCATATTATCCAGATATTTTTTCGATAATGATTGGCATTGATTTTCTGAAAACAACTAATCCTATTAAACTTATGAATATACTAATGATAAGTATTAATAAATTTAGAAACATTGATTCGATAGGCTGATTGGTAATCGAATTTCTTGTATCATTAATTAAATAAGTTAGAGGATTCAGTTTAAATAAGAGTCCAAAAAAACCTCCTTTAGGCATTGCATATACTACAGGTGTTAGATACATCAAAAATGATATTCCTGTATTAATTATTTTCGCAATATCTGTATAAATTAGTCCTATTGGAGTTATTAATAATCCTAAAGAGAAAGAAAAAATTAAAAGTACCACCAATAGAAATGGAAAGTAGAGAAAATTAATATCTAAATTAACACCGAAATAAATTAAAAAGACCACTAACAAAATAAGTTTCAATCCTAGATTGAAAAATATTTTATACATACCAGCCATTAGAAGCGCTTCTTTAGGGAAATTAATTTTAGACATAATTCCCTTTCCTGCGTTTACAGAAACCATAGGGCTTTGAACTGTATCAGCAAATACACTCCATAAAGTTGTACCAATCACAACAAACAAAGGATAAGGAATACCAACTCCTTGTACTGAAACAACACCTGATCCATTTAAAAACAGCCACACTAATGAGTTAATAATAACTGGAGCAAATGCCCAAAAAATACCCAAATAAGACTGTCTATACTGTGCTTGTATGTCCCTTTTAGCCATCTGATAAGCTAAAAAGTGAGAATTTGATATATCTTTAAATATATTTTTTAATTCCTTGAGGAAATGTGTTTTTTTGTCAGAAGAGTAAACTACTGTTTTTAAACTCATAGAAACTTTTTAGGTTAAGGTTTTAAGTTTATAGATTAATTTCTTCATCAACCTATAAAACCCTTTTTTAATTATATTGTTTTTCGTAATAATTTTGGTAATCACCAGATGTTACATTGTCTAGCCATTCTTTGTTTGATAAAAACCAATCTATTGTTAGACTCAAACCTTGTTCAAACGTCACACTTGGTTTCCAGCCTAATTCTTCGTTGATTTTAGTCGCATCAATTGCATAACGTAAATCATGTCCTGGACGATCTTTCACAAATGTGATTAATTGTTCTGAAGTTCCCACTTCTTTACCCAATTTTTCGTCCATTTGTTTACACAATTCTTTTACCAAATCAATATTTTTCCACTCATTGAAACCTCCAACATTGTAAGAACCTCCATTTTTTCCTTCGTGGAAAACCAAGTCAATCGCTTTGGCATGATCGATCACAAATAACCAATCGCGTGTATATTTTCCATCTCCATAAATTGGAAGTGGATTTCCATTCAAAATATTATGAATACACAATGGAATTAATTTTTCTGGAAAATGATTTGGTCCGTAATTGTTCGAACAATTCGTCATCACAATTGGTAATCCATAGGTATCATGATACGCTCTTACAAAGTGATCCGAAGATGCTTTTGATGCCGAATATGGTGAATGCGGATCATACGATGTTTCTTCCGTAAAGAATCCTTCATCACCCAAAGCGCCAAAAACCTCATCTGTTGATACATGATGAAAACGTTTTCCTTCGAAATTATTGTTCCAAATCGTTTTTGTTGCATTCAATAAGTTTACTGTTCCAATCACATTCGT
Organism: Empedobacter sp. UBA7611; assembly: GCF_002484365.1. Lineage (NCBI taxonomy): Bacteria > Pseudomonadati > Bacteroidota > Flavobacteriia > Flavobacteriales > Weeksellaceae > Empedobacter > Empedobacter sp. UBA7611. The sequence goes on along the minus strand of NZ_DLJR01000024.1, from coordinate 29,418 downwards.
CATCACAAATTCTAACGGATTTGTGATAGAACGATCCACGTGAGATTCGGCAGCTAAATGAATAACACCATCTGGCTGATGCTTTTCAAAAACTTCTAATATATGTTTTGCGTCAGTAATATCAGCTTTTACGAATTCGTAATTTGATTTACTTTCGATATCTTTCAAATTCTCTAAATTTCCCGCATACGTCAATGCATCAAGGTTTATAATCTTCGTTTCAGGATATTTTAAGACAAATTCTCTTACAACGTGAGAACCGATAAATCCAGCTCCACCTGTAATTAAAATAGTTTTCATAGTATTTTATAGTTGTTATTTTTAATCGTTTCCAAACAAATCTCGGGTATAAACTTTCTCTTTCACGTCAGCCAATTCAGGTGCATTTCGATTCGAGATAATCACATCACATGCTGCCTTAAAAGCTTCAAAATCATTCATCACTTTCGATCCAAAGAAAGAATCTTCTTTCAGAACCGGTTCATAAACCACCACTTCAATTCCTTTTGCTTTAATACGTTTCATTACTCCTTGAATTGCTGATGCTCTAAAATTATCCGAACCTGACTTCATAATCAAGCGATAAACACCAACTTTTTTAGGATTTTTTGCGATGATAGAATCTGCAATAAAATCTTTTCGCGTTCTGTTTGCGTCAACAATTGCTTGAATAATATTATTCGGAACTGCATCATAATTAGCCAATAATTGCTTCGTATCTTTTGGCAAACAATATCCACCATAACCAAACGATGGATTGTTGTAATGTGAACCGATACGAGGATCTAAGCCAACTCCTTCGATAATTTGTTTACTATCCAAGTTGAATGTTTGTGCATAGCTATCTAACTCATTAAAATAAGCGACACGCAAAGCTAAATAGGTATTCGAAAATAATTTGATTGCTTCTGCTTCTGTTGAATGAGTAAACAACGTCGGAATATCTTTCTTAATTGCTCCTTCTTTTAACAAATTCGCAAAAACTTCTGCTCTTTCACTTTGTTCACCGATAATAATTCTTGATGGATACAAATTGTCGTATAAAGCTTTTCCTTCTCGCAAAAATTCAGGAGAAAAAATAATATTTTGATATTCTAATCGTGATTTTAAATCTTCAACAAAACCAACCGGAACAGTCGATTTTATAATAACTACAGCATTCGGATTATATTGCTTGACATCCTTTATAACCGATTCTACACTTGATGTATTAAAATAATTTGTTTTTGGATCATAGTCCGTAGGCGTTGCAACAATCACATATTCTGCATTTGCATACGCAGTTTCTTTGTCTAAAGTCGCAAGAAAATTAAGCTCCTTATTCTGCAAAAAATCTATAATTTCTTTATCTTCAATTGGAGATTTTTTTGCATTGAGCATTGCAATCTTTTCTGGAACAACATCTAACGCCACTACCTCATTATGCTGAGCTAATAAAATTGCGTTAGACAGACCAACGTAGCCTGTTCCCACTATTGCTATTTTCATTTATGGTTATTTAAAATTAGTTTAAGAGAACAAATTTAGTGAAATTCTCTCAATTCGAACACCAATTTACTAAAAATGAGCAAATAGACAAGTATATTTACTTTTACAAAATTGTGAAAATTGTTATTTCATTTTCAACGAACCGTTTATCTTGTTCTTCATTTGTCAAACTGTAAAAAATATCAGTCAAAATTAGTTCTGTTTTAATATTCAAATTAACTTTACAAAAGTTAAAAATATAAACGTAATGTCTGTAAATAAAGAAATCAAACGTATCACTACCGAAACTGTGCGTAACATGAAATTTACCGGAGAAAAAATTTCGATGTTAACGGCTTACGATTTTACAATCGCTTCGCTTGTAGATGCGGCTGGAACTGAAGTTATTTTGGTTGGTGATTCTGCTGCTAATGTAATGGCTGGTCACGAAACGACTTTACCAATTACTTTAGATCAAATGATTTACCATGCGCAATGTGTCGTTCGTGGAGCTAAACGCGCTTTGGTTGTTGTTGATTTACCTTTCGGAACTTATCAATCTGATCCACAAAAAGCCTTAGAATCTTCTGTTCGAATCATGAAAGAATCTGGTGCACATGCGATCAAATTAGAAGGTGGAAAAGAAATCGAAGAATCTATTCGTCGTATCGTAAATGCTGGTATTCCTGTTATGGGACACTTAGGTCTTACGCCACAATCTATTTACCAATTTGGTTCATATAAAGTACGTGCAAAAGAAGATGCGGAAGCAGAAAAATTAATTAGCGATGCTAAATTATTAGAAGAATTAGGATGTTTTTCATTAGTAATGGAGAAAATCCCAGCTGATTTAGCTGCTAAAGTAACAGCCTCTGTTAATATCCCTACAATTGGAATTGGAGCAGGAGCTGGTTGCGACGGACAAGTTTTAGTTGTACATGATATGTTGGGATTAAACAACGAATTCAAACCAAAATTTGTTCGCAAATATTTAAACTTAGAAGATCAAATTCATCAAGCTGTTGGACAATATGTTGCGGATGTAAAATCGGGCGACTTCCCAAATGTGAATGAACAATATTAAAGATTGAGGTTGAGGTTGAGGTTGAGGTTGAGATAAAGACAAAACTCAATCTTAACCTTAACCTTAATCTCTGTCTATTTTCTTAAACTTAATCTCTGTCTCAAATTATGCCTTATCACGATTTCACAGAAATGCCAATTTGGATAAAAGCAATGAATATCGCTGTTCAAGTTTTTGAGTTAAGTTCAAATTTACCTCGAACAGAAGATTATGGGTTAACATCACAAATAAGACGTTCTGCAGAAAGTATTTCAGCAAATATTGCTGAAGGTTTTGGCAAATCTAGTATTAATGATAAAGTTAAATATTATGAAATCGCAAAAGGTTCGGCTTTCGAAACAAAATCACATTTAATTTATGGACAGAAAGTTTACTATTTTACAGAAGACTCTATAAATCCACTTATTGAGGAATTAAATTCTACAATTTTTGAGATTAATAAACTCAAAAAAGCTTTAAAAAATTAAATAAACTCTAATTAATTAGGTTGACTTTTCCTAAGTCTTAACCTTATTCTCAATAACATGAATCCAGAAATTTTATTCGAAGATAATCATTTGTTAATCATCAACAAAAAAGCGGGTGAATTAGCACAAGGAGACGAAACAGGCGACATTCCACTTATCGATAGTCTAAAGGACTATATAAAAGAACGCGATAACAAACCTGGAAATGTTTTCTTAGGGTTGGTGCATCGCTTGGATCGTCCAACTTCTGGTGTGTTGATTTTTGCTAAAACTTCGAAAGCTTTAACACGAATGAACGAAATGTTTCAGAAACGAAATATTGACAAAGTTTACCGTGCTATTGTACAAAGCAAACCGCCAAAAGATTTTGAACGTTTAGAACATTATCTAAAGAAAAATCCTAAAAATAATAAAACAACAGTTTATTCTAAACCTACTGCTGATGCAAAAAAAGCAATTTTAGAATACACTTATTTAGGCGCTTTAGATTCTTTTCATTGTGTCGAAGTGAAGTTATTTACAGGTCGTTCACATCAAATTCGCGCGCAACTTTCTTCTGTTGGTTCTCCTATCAAAGGCGATTTGAAATACGGCGCTAAACGTTCTAATCCTGACGGAAGCATTTGTTTGCACGCTCATCGCATTACATTTGAACATCCTGTCAAAAAAGAAGAAATGACAATTGTAGCTCCAGTTCCGAAAGATGCAATTTGGCAAGCAACGAACAAATTTAATTCGTAAATTTGTCGCTTATTTGTTTGTCAAATGAATAGCATTTTTTATTTCATAATTTATCAAATTTCACGTTTACCTCTTTCGGTTTTATACAAATTCTCGGATTTTCTGTTCTTTCTGCTATACACAGTTATTGGTTATAGAAGACGTGTCATTAGAACAAATTTAGAAAACTCTTTTCCCGAAAAATCTCAGGAAGAAATCAAAGTAATTCACAAGAAATTTTATGCAAATTTTTGTGATTATTTAGTTGAAACTTTAAAAAGTTTTTCTATTTCTCAAGAAGAATTGGACAAACGATTTACATATTCTAATCTCGACGTTTTTAATGAAATAAAAAATGAAAAACGAGATGTCATGATGATGTGTGGGCATATTTTCAATTGGGAATGGTTTATTGGAACGGTAAAACATTTACCAACAAAAGAAAGTGCAGCTGTCTACCATAAAATTAGAAATCCTTTTTGGAACGATAAAATCAATGCAATGCGTGGTCGTTTTGGCACAAAAGCGTTGGACATGAAAGATGTGTTGCGTTTTATGATGAAAACTCCAAATGATGGAGAATTAGCGTATTTATTTGTTGCTGATCAAAGTCCAAAACAATCAGCTGTTCACTATTTTATTGATTTCCTGAATCAGAGAACGCCTGTTTTTAATGGTTTTGATAAAATTGCACGCCGCAAAGATATGGCTGTTGTCTTTTGTCAAACCGAAAAAATAAAACGCGGTCATTATCACACAACTTTTATTCGACTACAACCTCAACAAGATAAATTTGAAGAAAATGAAATTGTTCATCAATTTTTTCATCATTTAGAACAAACCATTCAACAACATCCAGATAATTGGCTTTGGAGCCACAAACGTTGGAAATATGCCGATTTGTAATTTTAAATATTCATGAAAACAGCAATTGCAATCCTAAATTGGAATGGCGAAAAATTATTGCCTCAATTTTTACCTTCAGTTATTAACAATTCTAAAAATGCAACAATTTATGTAATTGATAATGCGTCGACTGACAATTCAATCGAATTGTTGACAACTCAGTTTCCTTCTGTCAAAATCATTCAGAACAAAGGAAATTATGGTTTTGCACAAGGCTATAACGAAGGTTTAAAACAAATTGATGTAGAATATTTCTGTTTATTAAATTCGGATGTCGAAGTAACTGAGAATTGGATAGAACCAATTGAAAAGTTATTCGATAATAATTCTGATATTGCGGCTATTCAACCCAAAATATTAGACTACAAAAACAAAGAATATTTTGAATATGCTGGTGCCGGAGGAGGTTTCATCGATAAGTTTGGTTATCCATTTTGTCGCGGACGTGTTTTTTCAACTTTAGAAAAAGATAACGGACAATATAATGATTCCACACAAATTTTTTGGGCAACTGGCGCAAGCTTATTTATTCGAAAAAAAGATTTCTTTGAACAAAATGGTTTTGACGAAGAATTCTTTGCACACATGGAAGAAATCGATTTGTGTTGGCGATTAAACAATGCTGGGCGAAAAATTTATTATTGTGGAGAATCAACTGTTTATCATTTGGGCGGTGCAACTTTGGATAAATCCAATCCAAAAAAATGGTATCTAAATTACCGAAATAGTTTGTGGATGATGCTTAAAAATCTACCTGCAAACAAACTTTTTCCAATGCTTTTCACACGTCTTTCCATGGATGGAATTGCCGCTGTTGCCTTTTTACCAAAACAAGGACTTCCACATGTTTGGGCCGTTTTCTTATCGCATATGCATTTTTATTTTGGCTTTATAAAAATGTATAAAAAACGTCAAAAGCATCAAATTAAAAACTATTCTGATAAAGAATTATTGCCTTTTCAGTATTTTATCAAAAAACGTCAATACTTTAAGGATTTGAAATAATCAGTCATCAAATATTAAATCATTTCTTAAAATTTCTATAATTTTTTTAATTCTATTATTGTAGAATATAAAAATATTACTATCATTGTACAACAAATCAAACTACAATGAAAAAATTATTTACATTATTTACTTATTGCGTTCTACTTACAACTTCGTCTTTTGCACAAAAACTTGAAGTGAATTATCAAGAAATTGTAAAAGTAAATGCAGAAGAATTTAAAGGTTCTGTAAAATTTTCTACAAATGGTAAAGAAAGTACAATTCCGACTGATGTTTACAATGACATGATTAAGAATATGCAAGAACCAAAAGATTTTATCTTAACAATCAATGAAAACGAATCGTCTTATAATAAAGTTGAAAAAATAGATAATCAACAAGGAGGAAACGGAATGAGAGTTTCGATGAGTTTTGGAGATTCAGGAAATGGTTTATTCAAAAATTTGAATACAAAAGAATATTTGAAAAGTGTAAAATCATTTGACAAAACTTATACAATAAAAGATAAATTAACTGAATACAAATGGCAATTGACACGCGAAACAAAGAAATTAATTGGTTTTGATGTCAAAAAAGCAATCGCAATTGTGGATAGCACAACAACTGTAACTGCATGGTATACTCCAAGTATTGCGATAAAAGATGGACCTGGAGTTTACAATGGTTTACCCGGGTTGATATTAGAAGTAGAAATCAAAAATTCAAAAAATAAAGGAATAGAAAGCAGTATTATTCGCGCAACAGAAGTCAAAGAAATCCCAAACCTCAAACCAATCGAAAAACCAAAAGATAAGAATACAATCACCAACGAAGAATATAAAGCGTTGAGTGCAAAAGCCATGGAAAGATTAAAACAGATGAGTTCTGAAGGTGTGAGTAAGGATTAAAGAAAATATTTTTTATCAATCGTTAAACATTTCATACAATTTCTTGTCTAAGAACTATAAGCACATTTAAAATGAAAAAAATAATTTCAGTTTTTATTTTACTAGTTAGTTTTTCAGCCTTTTCGCAACAAGAAAAAGTAGAAATTTCATACACAACGCGTATTATTTTGCCAGACGATTTTACGTTTCAACCTCCGGGAGGTGGCAATGGACGTACGATGTCAAAAGAAATGCAAGAGCAATTCAAGAAAAATATTCAAGAACCTCAAGAAGCTAAGTTGACTATTTTGGGAGATGAATCTTTGTATAAAATGGTTGAAAAAATATCAAATGATCAAAGTCAAGGATTACGAGGTCCACGTGGTGGCGGGATGCGAATGATGTCGATGAATGGAGATAATATTTATAAAAATAGTACAAATCATTTGCTATTAAAAGAGCAAAGCATGATGGGAAAAAACTATGTTGTAAAAGATTCTTTGCAAAATTATGATTGGAAATTAACACGAGAAACAAAAACAATCTTAGGGAATGAAGCTAAAAAAGCAACTGCTATTATCGATAGCGTTCAGACAACAGTTTGGTACATTCCAACATTAAAATATAAAACTGGTCCAGAAAATTATTGGGGATTACCAGGTTTGATTGCAGAAGTACAAACAGAAATTAACAGAGGAATGTTTAAAGGTTCTAAAATTATTTCTTTGACGGATATCAAAACATCAACGAATTCAAAACCAATCGAAAAACCAAAAGATAAAGGTGCTATTTCTCAAACAGAATTTGATAAATTGATGCAAGAACAACGCTCACGTTTTGAAGAAATGCGAAATTCTGGCGTAAATAAACGAGATTAAGGTTTCTTAAAATTGAATTAATTATTTGTAATAATTAATTCAATTTCATATCATAAAACTTATATTTAATTCTAAATTAATCTTAAGAAATAAAATACTATGAAAGCTTTAATCATCGTAGATATGCAGTACGATTTTTTACCAGGAGGTTCGTTGGCTGTGAATGATGGAGATAAAATTATCGAACGCATAAACAAATTGCAAGAAAAGTATGATGTTGTTGTGGCAACGCAAGATTGGCATCCAGCAAATCACAAAAGTTTTGCTTCGCAACACACAGATAAACAACCTTTTGATGTAATCGAATTAGGTGGAAATCGTCAAGTTTTGTGGCCAGATCATTGTGTACAAGGCACTAAAGGAGCAGAAATACACAAAGATATCAAGCAAAATAAAATAAGTGCAATCATCCGAAAAGGTATGAATCCAGAAGTTGATTCGTATAGTGCTTTTTTTGATGTGAATAAAAAGAATCCAACAGGGCTAAATGGATTTTTGAAAGATCATAATGTAACGAGTGTATACATTTGCGGTTTAGCAGCTGATTATTGTGTGTATTATACAGCAAAAGATGCTTTAGAATTGGGATATACAACATATATTTTAGAAGGAACAACAAAGGCTATTAACCAAGAACTTTTTGATGAATTGAAAGAAGATTTTATCAAAAAAGGAGGAAATGTCTCGACGTATTTATTATAAAAAAATAATAAATTGCTAGATAAAAATGTCATTTGAAAATCCTTAACTTTTTGAATGACATTTTATTTTTAGAATAATTTAAGCAAATATCTGTAACATTAGTCAACAAAAGCAGACTAATTAGACAAATACAACAATTATGAGAAAAGCAATCTTAACATTTGCCTTAGGAATTATCACAACAACAATTTCTATCGCGCAAGACAATAAAACACAAAATATAGACGCAACTTATGTTTGCGAAATAAAAGTTGATTACGAACAAACTATGAAGGAGATTCCTTCTCAATATAAATCTCAGTTTGGACCAATGTTAAAAGCTGAAATTGATGCAGGAATTTTCATGACATATTTTTATAAATATAATGGTAAACAATCAACCTTTACTTTAGAACAAAAAGTAAATAATGGACAAGGTGGTTTAGGATTTATTGCGCAACAAATAACAGCAATGGATAACAAACCAACTTACAAGGATTTTACTGCAACACCAAATATGTACTATAAAGAAGTTGATTTTGGTGTAAAACAGATATTAATCAAAGATCAAATTCCAGATTTTAAATGGAAAATTTCTCGTGAAAAAATGGATATCGCAGGTTATCAAGTTACAAAAGCAGAAGGTGTAATGTTAGACTCTATTCCTGTTACAGCATGGTTTGCCCCTTCTATCCCTGTAAAAGATGGTCCTTATTCATTTGCTGGATTACCAGGATTTATCATCAAAGCGAATTTTAAAGTAAAAGGAACTGAAATGATTTATACCTTAAAAGATTTAAAAATTTCGGATAAAGAATTAAAAGTAACATTACCAACAAAAGGTGAAGTAATGAACGAAAAACAATATATACAATTTATTCAAGATTTTCAGAAAAAAATGCAAGAACAAATGAATAGCGGTGTAGACACCCAATAATTCATCAAACAAAATATAAAACGCATCTGTTTTTAACACATAAACAGATGTGTTTTACAAAAAACTCTATTTTGAGTCATCAACTAAAAAATACATATGAAGAAATTACTCTATCTAATTTTATTTACTTCTGCTGCTCAAATCTCATTTGGACAAGAATGTAAATTAAAAGGATCTGTTGCAAATGATGCTGGAATTCCTGTTACAGATGCTTCTGTCTCTATTTTTGATAGTAAAAACGAAGGAAAAGGTTTTGTTTTTACAAGTAATATGGGTGAATTTGAATTCAAATTGCCTTGTGGACAAAAATATGACATCGAAATTGAGCAAGCTGGTTACGAAACATATGTTGAGAATGTTGATTTGACTGAAAATGTCAACAAAAAAATAAAGCTTAAACAAGGAAAAGAAATTTCCTTAAAAGAAACAATTGTAAAAGCTCAACAAGCAATCAAAGTAAAAGGTGATACAATTGAGTTTGATGCAGATTCTTTCAAAGTTGGAAATGAGGAAACATTAGAAGATATCCTTAAAAAATTACCTGGAATTGAAGTTCAAAATGGAAAGGTAATGTACAAAGGTAAACCTATGTCGCAAGTAACAGTTGGTGGACGTGAAGTTTTGGGTGGTAACGAAAAATTATTGAACAAAAATTTACCTTCGGATGCGGTTTCTAAAATACAATTAAACACGAAGTTTAAATCAAATCCTTTTGCTTCTTCATTACAAGAAGATGACGAACAATTCTCGTTAAACATCGAACTAAAAGATGATATGAAACGTCTTGCATTTGGTAATGTAACACTAGGTGGAGATGCGGACAAACATACAGATGCACAAGCAAAGATTTTCTATTTCTCAGAAAAAACAGACGGGACATTAATCAATGATTTTAATACATTCGGGAAACAAGTTTTTGATCAAGATGATTATATGAGCTTCTTTGGTGGGTACTCTGAATTTAATTCTGAAGGAAGTATCTATTCATTAAGAGGAAATTCGAACAATCTAAACTTAATGACAAAAAATGATGCGCCGAGTATGAATACCTATAATGGTGCTGTGCATTTTGGTGTTGAACCAAATAAGAAATTAAAAATCTCTGGTTTTGGTTTACTTAATACCAATAATATTCGTTACAATTCTAAATCAGAACGTTATTATAATAACATCGAAACGCCTTATACAACCGTCGATCAGGAACAAAATAAGAGCAATATTTTGATGGGAATGTCGCGTTTGCGTTTAGATTATAATCCGAATGATAAAGGACAAATTAAATATCGCTTAAACTTTAATTATTTGGATAGCGAAAACGAGCAATTGGTTGATAGCTATTATAACGATCAAAAAAATAGCTTTAGAAATGTAAATTCTGAACAGAAGAATTACTCTTTATCACAAACTTTATCTTACATCCGTAAAGTTGGACGCGATGATAATGTTGGTTTATATTTCCGTCATCAATATCAAAAAGATACGCCAGATTACAATGTTTTATCAACAGCAAATCCGTTCTCGTCTTTTAATTTGTTCAAGAATTTATCTCAAGTAAATAATCAATATAATATCAATCAAGATCAAAATTTTGTTTTGAACACTGTTCAATTATACGGAATCTACAATCACTTGTTGACAAATACATCTAACCTTAAAATTAAGGTTGGAACAAATTTTAGTACGCAAGATTTTGAAAATAAAATCTATGATTTTCAGAAATTAATGAATGATAATTCATTAATCACTAATACAGATTTAGATTACAACGAGACCTTTGCTGATGTAACTTTGACAAAGAAACTAGGAAACTTTCAAGTAGATGCAGGAGCAGGAATTTCATTTTTTAATGAAAAATCTAAATACCAAGATGGTGAAAAATTAAATCGTTCGGAAACAAAATTTTTACCTCATTTGAATTTGCAATACAAGTTTAACAATGCAACAAGTGTTCGCGCTAGTTATACACAAAACTATAGCTATCCGTACACAAAAGATTTTAATGATTCGTACACCATTCAAAGTTACCAATCTATTTTCTACGGAAATAGAAATTTAAGACAAGCTTTGACACATACAGCAAGTCTTAATTTTAGTCATTTTAACTCATTCACATTCTTTAATATTTTTGCGAATTTGAGTTATACATTACAAGAAAAAAGTATACAAACGCAATCTGTTTTAAACCGTGATTTTATCATCTCTGGAAACGATACAATTGTAAATAACTATCAATTCAATACCTTAATTAATTCTGGTAATAACCAAGAAACTTATTCAGGATATTTCATGATTGGGAAGCGTTTTGCTAAATGGTACAATGCACGATTAACAGGTAATATTTCTACTTCTAATTATTATACCATTACACGAAATATTGAATATGAAAATGGAGTTGTTAAAAATGATGATTTGAAGGATGTTAACAATAAAAGTTTTAATCAAACATATAATTTAGAGAACTCATTTACATTCAAAAAGAAATTTGAATTAAAGGCTGGGGTTAATTTAAACCTAAGTAAATATCAATCATTATCTGAACAGAAATTTACGAACTGGCGTCCATATGGGGAAGCTGCTTGGTCCGCTACAAGTAAATTATTAGTTCAGACCGATTTCTCTTATCGCTTACAATACCGTGATGGAGTAGAAATAAACACAGCAAAAGAGTGGAATGCTTCTGCGCGATACAATATTGCGAAGAAAACTTATTTAACTCTTACAGGTGGAAACTTATTAGGAAACAACGTAATTGTTTCGAATGGATTTAATGATAACTACATATCGACTACAACTAAAAATGTTTTGGGAAGATATTTTATCGTGAGTTTACGATATAAGTTCTAAAATAAATGAATTAAATAGTAAAAGCCCTTCTATAGAAGGGCTTTTACTATTTAATCACTTGTGGATAATCAAACAAATTATTTGGATCATATTTCTTTTTTAATTGCTGCAATCGAGCCAAATTATTTCCGAAATAAGCATTATTTGCATCAGGAAAATTAATATCCGGGTAATTTCGGTATTGTTTTATATTCCCAATATTTCTTAATAATTGTTGTATTTCTTCAAATGATTTTGTCAACTTTTCTTCTTGCGAAGGCAAATCCCAATACGCTTGTAACTCGCTCAAATAATTAATATCGCGATGTGGATAAGCAGAATCTGAAGCTTTGACTTCATTGATTTTTCCACCCAAAGTATTTATCTGATAAATCATTCCTTTAGAAGCGACAACTTTTGCAAAAATATCTTCCAAACCTTTCTCAATATCTTCAATTCCTGTGTACAAACCAGCAGAAGAATTTTTGAAATAAATCGGCTCTGTTACGCCATAATAATTTTTGAGCGCAGCAGCCAGATTTCTATTTTTCATCGGTTTATAATCATTCGATAATGGAATTAAACTCGAAAATATTTTCTCAAAATCTGTTTGATTTACTGCAAAATTGGTAAATAAAATGGTCAAAAACTTTCCATTCAACACAAAAGCAGAAAAAGCTTCTTTAGGTAATTTTTCCGTTGCTTGGAACCAAAGTCGAATTAATTTGACAAATTTATCTGATGTTAGATTTGTAAACTTCATACGATATCCGCTGAAAGATTGTGGGACTGGATAAGTTTTGAAATGTAATTCCGTTACAACGCCAAAATTTCCATTTCCGCCGCCTTTACACGCCCAAAGTAAATCGGGATCTTTATCAGAGTCGATTGTATTTCCTTTGTAATCGATCATTTTTACACGAAGCAGATTATCACAGGTCAACCCATATTTTCGGCTAAAAAAACCATAGCCACCGCCCAAAGTCAAACCACCAATAGCCACAGTTCCACATGATCCAGCTGGAATAATTCTTTTCTTAGGTAAAAAATTAGCATAAATTTCCTGCAATAAACAAGCTGGTTGTAATTTCACTTTATTCTCTTGCAACCACGTAATTTTGTTCATCAGTCCAAGATGAATCAACAATCCGTTATCAACATTCGAAAAACCTTCAAAACTATGCCCTCCACTTCGAATTGCAATTTTTAGTTTCTTTTCGTTTGCTAATGCAATTGCTTTTTTTATTCCAGTTTCTGATTTACAAACTGCTATAATCTTAGGAAATTTCTCAATTCTTTTATTGAATGATTTTCGGTATTGATTATACTTTTCATCATCTTTTGTCAAGATTATTAAATCATCATCCAAAAAATCATCAAACGAATAAAAAGACATAAAAAAAATCCCTAAACTACCTGTACCAAGTAGTTTTAGGAATTCTCTTTTTGTATAATTTGGTTGTTTCATCGCTAAAATTGGTTTAGCTAAAGATACAACTATTTAATATTATTCTCTTTTAACCAATTTCTATAATTCTCAGCATTTTTCAAATGTTCCTGATAATCGTTGGTATAAATGTGATAACCTGGTTTTTTAGGATCTGCAACAAAGAAAATAAAATCGTGATTTGCTGGTGATAAAACCGCATCAATTGCTCCTAAATTTGGTAAACAAATTGGTGCTGGTGGCAAACCTTTGTTACGATAAGTGTTGTACGCATTCGACGACCACGTCCATTTTTTGTACACACGTTGCACTTTTTGATCCCAACCATTTTCCATTTTATATGCATAAATAGAAGTTGGATCGGCTTCTAAACGCATATCTTTTGCCAAACGATTCATATATGCTCGTGCAACCTTTTGTTGTTCATCCATATTATCAGACGATTCTAATTGAACAATAGATGCTAATGTTGTAACTTGTAAAGGTGTCATGTTAAGCGCTTTTGCTTTTGCTAAACGTTCTGCATTCCATACTTTGTCGTGTTGCGCTACCATTTTGTCCACAAATTTTTCTGGTGTTAATCCCCAATACACGAAATACGTTTCTGGAATGAAATATTGCTTTACCGTTTCGTCGTTTAACGTTGTATCGTTTTTTTCTTTCACAAAATCACGAATAGCTGTCAAAACTTCGATAGAATCCATATCAATTTGTTTGGAAACTGATCCCGCCAAATGGTAAATTGTTGGTTCATTTTTGATACGAAGTTTCACTTCTTCTTGCTCTCCTCCTTGCAAACGATCAATAATATCGCGGTTAGAATCTGAGCTTGAGATTTTATATTTTCCAGATTTTATCGTTGCTGGATAATCTGCATCTTCTGCATATTGTTTGAACAATTTTTCATCCTTCAAAAATGGTTTTAAAGAATCTAAAACTTGCTCAAATTTAGCTCCACGAGAGATATAGATATAACCATCTTTGGTTGCATTTCCTTTGAAACCGTCTATAAATGTACATCCTACAAATGCGAATGAACAGATTAATATTAATACTAAATTTAATTTTTTCATTGGATTGAATTAAATTTCAATTTCACCTTCAAAAACTTTTACTGCTGGTCCATTTAACCAAACATTGACAAAGTTATGATTATTTTCTTCAAAATTTACAGATAAATCTCCTCCCATTGCTTTTACTTTGATATCTTTTTTGTCTACCAAATTTTTAACATAAGCAGAAATCGCAGCAGCTGTAATTCCTGTTCCGCAAGCCAAGGTTTCGTCCTCAACTCCACGTTCATATGTACGTATCGTAAGACTTTTATCTGGCATTACTTCAACAAAATTTACATTAGAACCTTTCTCAAAATAGGGCGCTCCATTGCGAATCGCTTTTCCTTTTTTATAAACATTAACATCTTTTACATTTTCCACAAATTCTACGTGATGCGGCGAACCTGTGTTCATAAATAAATATTTGTCGTGATCTTCTACTTCATTTACATCAATCATCTGTAAACGAATAACTTCTTGATCTACGATACCATGATGCAAACCATCAATCGCATTAAATGTCATTTTGTCATTAGCCACATCCAAATCATTTGCAAATCGAATAATACAACGTCCTCCGTTTCCGCACATTGTACTTTCGTTTCCATCCGAATTGAAATACACCATTCTGAAGTCTGAATTTTCATCATTTTGTAACAAAATCAAACCATCAGCTCCTATCCCAAAATTACGATCACATAGCCTATTAATCAATTCTGTAGAGATTGGAAACGTTTTTTCTCGATCATCAATCATGACAAAATCATTCCCAGCTCCTTGGTATTTATAAAATTTTAATTTCAACTTCTTAAATTTTAAACAAAGTAAAGACATTTTTGTCACTCTTAACTAATGTTATAAAAGATTTATAATATAGTGTTAACATGCGTTAAACGGTTTGAAATGTTAAAATTTTGGTCTTAAATTTGATTTAATCTAAAAACATTAAAAACTTATATAATTAAAGATGAAAAAATATACAGGATACTTATTAGTTGGATTAGTGAGCTCTATGACAACTATGGGAGGTTTTTATTTGATGAACGAAAATGGAAGTAATCCATTTATTACAAATGCAAGTAATCAGAAAAATGGAGACTTTGAATTTGTAGATTATAAAGGAAATTACAATTACGATGCGCCAAACTTTGTGCAAGCATCTAATAAAGCTGTACATACAGTTGTGAGTATCAAAAATTATTCGAATCAAAGACAGCAACAACAACAGCAATTCTTTGATCCTTTTGATTTCTTTTTCGGGCAACCAGAACAACAACAAAGAGGAAGACAACAGCAACCAGATCAAGATCAACCATCTGGAATGGGTTCTGGTGTAATTATTTCACAAGATGGTTACATTGTTACAAATAATCACGTGATACAAGGTGCTTCTAAAATTGAAGTGACTTTGAATAATCAAAAAAGTTATATTGCCGAATTAGTTGGTACTGATCCAAGTACAGATATTGCCTTATTGAAAATTAGCGAAAAAGGTTTACCATTCACAAAATTTGTCGATTCTGATGCGATTAATGTTGGAGATTGGGTGTTAGCAGTTGGTAATCCATTTGGATTGACATCTACTGTTACAGCAGGTATTGTTTCGGCAAAAGGTCGTAGCATTAATATTTTAGGTAAAAATTCTGAATCACCAATCGAGTCGTTTATTCAAACCGATGCAGCGATTAATCCAGGAAACTCTGGTGGTGCTTTGGTAAATGCAAACGGAGATTTAATTGGTATTAATACAGCTATTTCTTCACCAACAGGAGCTTATTCTGGTTACGGATTTGCTGTCCCTGCAAACTTGGTGAAAAAAGTTGTGGAGGATATTAAATCGTACGGAATTGTACAACGTGGATATTTAGGTATCAAAGGTTTTGATTTATCGAATGAAGATGCTGTAAAACAATACAACAAGCAATTCAAGAAAAATATTAAAACCGATAATGGAGTAATGGTAACTGAATTGGTTGCTAAAGGATCTGCAATTGATTCTGGAATCGAAGAAGGAGACATCATTACAGCTGTAGATGGAAAACCAATTACATCTTTCTCGTCGTTATCATTCATCGTAGGTAGCAAACGTCCTGGTGACAATGTTGCACTTACTGTAAGACGTGGAAACTCTGAGAAAACATACAACATTACATTGAAAGATGCTAAAGGAAGCACTAAAGTGAGAAGCAAATCTGACTTAACGCCAACTGAAGTTCTTGGTGCAGAATTTGAGCCATTAACAGAACGTCAAAAAGATAGTTTCGGAATTAATTATGGTGTGATGGTAAAACATCTTGATAATTCAGGAAAATTAGCGGCAGCAGGTGTTCAAGAAGAATTTATCATCTTATCAATCAATGATAAAAATGTAAGTTCACAAGACGATATCGAAAAAATCTTAAAAAATTATAAAGGTCGCGTGTCAATTAAATTTGCAGATTATTACGGACGAATCTATACAAAAGGATTCACGATGGATTAAAATTTTGAGTCGATTTTAAATTTTAATAAATCATTATAAATAGCTACAACAAGATAAGTTGTAGCTATTTATCTTTACACTAAGTTTAATTTCAAAACCAAACGTATGACTTTAAAGAAAATCAGTACAATCTTCATTCTTTTATTCTCCTCTTTTGCATTCAGTCAAAACTTATTTGGCGTTTCAGGAAGTTATTCTAATCAATCTGGGAACTTTGCCAAACTAGGTCTGTTTTACACATTTGGATTAGGTGACACATTTCTTACTCCACGAATAGACGCCAACATCAACATGGCTTATATGCGAGATAATTTCCATGTCATTCCAGAAATTGGCGTTACAGGATTTCTTGCTTCGAGTGGATCATACATTTTTCCTTTTGTGGAAAGCGAATTTACTCCTTATACCATTACTCCAAAAGTTGGATTAACATTTATGACTTTGATCGATTTTGGGATTGGTTATGGATTTAGTATAAATGAAAAAGATAGCTTTAAACCGATAAAAGGATTTCAATTTTCTGCTGGAATTAATATTCCTTTCAATTGGAATTAGAGAAAGTAAAAACGACGAAAATTTATTTTTTGGGAGAAAGCTAAATAATTCATTAATTTTATCACATGAAAAAGTTCATCGCAATCTTTGTTTTTATCATTAGTTTTCAAGCGAAAGCACAACAAAATTTAACCGATTATTTTACAATTAATCTTGGTTATGAATATTGGAATGGAAATTATGGAAAAGTTGGAACAGATTTGTTCTTAGTACAAGATAACAACAATATTTTGACATTTAGCGCCAATGCAAATTTGGGTTATATGAAAGATAAATTTCGTGTAATTCCAGAAGTTGGAGCTGGATATATGTTCAATTTTCGCAACAATACTGGTGATCCATATAGCTCTAACTTTAACTCCGCTTTTTATGTTATCCGTACTGAAGTTTCTCCGTGGACAATTACACCAAAAGCTGGTATCGCAGTTTTGAGCATTGTAGAGTTAAATGCTGGTTATTCTTTCGAGTTTAGAGAAAATAAAAATTTTAAAGATATGAGCGGTTTCCGAGCTGTATTAACTATTCACTTGCCGACTCAGCTTTTTTAGCATTTCTAATACTTTTACGCAATTCTTTCAAACGAATATATAAATCTGAAGTCGACGCATTTTCTTCAATCGTATTAAAAATAAAAACACCTTTATCAGTATAAAAGAAGATAATTGCTTCGTGATCGGCAACTTTAAAAGCATTTGTAATCCCATTTATTTTGTTCTCAACCCAAGATAATTTGCATGTTTTCAAATCAAAAATATGATCTTCATTACCCAAAATATCTTTGAAAATTAATTGATCTCCTTGTACATATAATACACCACTTCCCTGAAAAGATTTCATTTTAAGAAATCTCCCTTGCGGACGCCCAATATTGTAACGTACAACAGCTTTTAAGTCTACCTGATCTGGTAAGCTTTTCAGTGTATGTTGTTCATTTTTCTCTCTGACTTTCGCATCAGATACGGCAATAACAAAGAATATCGAAACAAAAATTCCGAAAATCAAAAATATAATTAGGATTGATAATATTGGCGCCATAATGTACTTAAATGTTAAGTAAAGTTATAAAAAAGCTTGAATTAACATCTAAATAAACTGCTTTTTTTACCTTAGCCTAGCAAACAAATATAAAATACATATGAATAAATTAATTTGGTTGTTATTTCCCGCCACAATTTTTGCTCAAAAAGGTGAAACACAAATAAAAGCTAATGCTTTAACAATGCCACTCGCAATGGTAAATCTTGGTGTTGAACATGCAATTACAGATAGAATAACTTTGCAAGCTGACGGATTTATCTCTCCTTGGAAATCATTTGCAGGAAATCATTTACAAATGTATATGGCTTTTGGTGAAGGTAGGTATTACTTTGATAAATAATTTAGTAAGTTTTATGTAGGTCCAAATATTGGTGTTGGTTTCTTTGATCTTCAAAAATGGAATTATTGGAACACTGATAAATACCAACGAGGAATAGCAATTTTAACAGGAGCTACAATTGGATATCAAGTCAAAATCAACGAACATTGGGGATTAGATGTTTTTGTTGGAGGAGGGCACTCTCAAGGAAATTACAAAGGTTATTATAAAGAAGATTCTCCTAATTTCGGACGGTATGATTCTGCACAATCATTCAACAAAAGTGGAGAATGGATTCTGTACAAAGGCGGCGTAATGCTTACTTATAAATTTAAACGAAAAAAATCCAACTAAAATTAGTTGGATTTTTTATATCTAGTATTATTTTACTCTTACACAGGCGTATTCATATCGAAAGCCTCTAGATATTCGGCAACACGTTTTACAAACATACCTCCTAAAGCTCCATCCACAACACGGTGATCGTAAGCATGAGATAAGTACATTTTATGACGAATTGCAATCATATCTCCTTGTGGAGTTTCGATAACAGCAGGTTTTTTCACAATTGCACCAACAGCCAAAATAGCTACTTGAGGTTGAGGAATAATTGGCGTTCCTAATGTATTTCCAAAAGAACCAATATTTGTAATTGTATACGTTCCTCCTTGAATTTCTACTGGTTTCAATTTATTATTACGCGCACGGTTTGCTAAATCATTTACCTGAGAAGCTAAACCTGCTAAATTAAATTGATCTGCATTTTTGATAACAGGAACAATTAAATTTCCACTTGGTAAAGCTGCTGCCATTCCAATATTTATATTTTTCTTTTTGATGATTTTATCTCCATCAACCGAAACATTAATCATTGGGAAATCTTGAATTGCTTTTGCTACAGCTTCGATAAAAATTGGCATAAACGTAATTTTCTCACCATGTTTCTTCTGAAACTCATTTTTATTTTTATCTCTCCACAACACAATATTCGTCATATCAACTTCTACGAAAGACGTTACGTGAGGAGCAATTTGTTTTGCTTGTAGCATATTTTGCGCAATAATTTTACGCATTCTATCCATTTCGATAATTTCATCTCCTTCACCAACAGAAATTGGCGCAGATTGCACTTGCGGTGCTTGAGGTTGAGCAACTGGTGCAGCAACAGAAGTCGTAACAACTGTTTTCGCTGGTTGATTTCCTCTATTTTTAACGAAATCCAAAATATCATCTTTCGTTACACGTCCGTCTTTTCCAGAACCTGAAATTTGATCTAACTCAGCCTGAGAAACACCTTCTTCTTTCGCAATAGATTTTACTAAAGGAGAATAAAATTTATCATCAGACGAAGTAATAACCGTTTCAGTTTTGATTGTTGCAACTTCAGCTTCGATAGATTTTGCTGCATCTGCAATTTCCTGATCGCTACTTGTATCTACTTCTTCTACCGAATCAGCTTGTTCTACAACTCCATCAACAGACAAAATTGCGATAGGCTCACCTACTTTTGCAATTCCATCTACCGGAACTAAGATTTCTTTTAAAACTCCTGCAACTGGCGAAGGAACATCAGAATCTACTTTATCTGTTGCGATTTCTACAACCGATTCATCTTCACTAATCGAATCACCAATATTTTTGATCCAATTTGTTACAGTAGCTTCCATTACACCTTCTCCCATAGAAGGTAGAATTAATTTATAGTCAGACATTCTTGTGTTATTTGCTAAATACAAATCTAAACATTTTTTCGATTCAAAAAAATACTGTTAAAAAGATTAATGCTTTTTATTTTTAAATTATTCGCATTAATATCATAAATAATTATCAATTTAATAATTGATCTAACTTTTATAAGATTATTTTTAATGATTTGATAGTTTTGATTACATAAAAAAATCCCCCAATCTAAGATTGAGGGACTTTTTGAAATATTAAGAATGATTCTTAAGCTTCGTAAGTTGCAGTACCGTTGTTTACTTGAGGTTCTTTGATTTCACCAAAGCTTTTCTCGAAGTTAGTTACGTTTTCTGCTAACGATTGAGATAATTGTTTTGCTTGTAATGGAGACAAAATAATTCTTGATTTTACTGATGGTCTAGCACCTGGTAAAAATTGAACGAAATCTACAACGAACTCAGATGGTGAGTGGTTGATGATTGCTCCTGTAGCATAAACACCTTGAGCTACTAATTCGTTTAACTCAATGTTTAATCCTTCGTTTTGTTGATTTTCTGACATTATAATTCTTGTTTTGCGTTTATTAATTCCTCGTATTCACGGTTAGATCCTACGATGATGTTTTGATACTCTTTTAATCCAGTTCCGGCAGGAATTAAGTGACCAACAATAACGTTTTCTTTTAATCCTACTAAACCGTCTACTTTACCAGCTACAGCTGCTTCGTTAAGAACTTTTGTAGTTTCCTGGAACGATGCCGCAGACATGAAAGATTTAGTTTGTAAAGACGCTCTTGTAATACCTTGTAAAACTGCTTCTGCTGTTGCAGGTAAAGCCTCACGAGCTGTCACTAAGTTTTTGTCTTCACGTTTTAATTTAGAGTTTTCGTCACGTAATTCGCGAACTGTGATGATTTGTCCTGGACTTAATGTGTCAGAATCACCAGCATCTTCTACGACTTTCATTCCAAATAAACGATCGTTTTCTTGCATGAAATCGTCTTTGTGCTCTAAACTATCTTCTAAGAATCTTGAATCTCCTGAGTCTACAATACGAACTTTACGTAACATTTGACGTACGATAATTTCGAAGTGTTTGTCATCAATTTTTACCCCTTGTAAACGGTATACATCTTGAATCTCGTTTACTAAGTATTCTTGAACCGCTGTCGGCCCTAAGATTCTTAAAATATCTTCTGGTGTAATTGCTCCATCTGATAAAGGCTCACCTGCACGTACGAAGTCATTTTCTTGAACTAAGATTTGTGCTGATAATTTAACTAAGTAACGACGGATTTCACCATTTTTAGATTCAACGATGATTTCGCGGTTACCACGTTTTATTTTACCGAAAGATACAACTCCATCCATTTCACAAACAACTGATGGGTTAGATGGATTACGAGCCTCTAACAACTCTGTAATACGAGGTAAACCTCCTGTAATATCGCCAGATTTAGCTGACTTACGAGGAATCTTAACTAAGATTTTACCTGCATTAATTTTTTCTCCATCATTTACCATTAAGTGTGCACCTACTGGTAAGTTGTATGTTTTTTCTTCACCATCAATCGTGATAACTCTTAACGCTGGAACTAATTTTTTATTACGTGATTCAGAAATAACTTTTTCTTGGAATCCTGTTTGCTCATCGATTTCAATTTGGAAAGTTACCCCTTGCTCTAATTGTTCGTACTCGATTTTACCAGTAGATTCCGCGATGATTACCCCGTTATAAGGGTCCCAACTTGCAATCTCTTGACCTTTTTGAACTTTAGCTCCGTTTTTAACAGATAAGATAGTACCATAAGCGATGTTAGTTTGTTGACGAACGTTTCCTAAATCGTCAATTACTTTCATCTCTGTAGAACGAGAAACAACTGTATCTACTTTGTTACCTGCATCATCTGTCGATTCAACAGTACGTAAGTCATCAAACTCAACTGTACCATCAACTTTAGCATTAATTGTATTTTGCTCAGAAACGTTACCCGCAGTACCCCCAACATGGAAAGTACGTAATGTTAACTGTGTACCAGGCTCACCAATAGATTGTGCAGCAACTACACCAACTGATTCACCTTTCTGAACACCTTTACCTGTAGCTAAGTTACGTCCGTAACATTTAGCACAAATTCCAGTTTTCGCTTCACATGTTAATGGAGAACGAACTTCTACATTTTCAATACCAGCTGCTTCTAAAGCATCACCAATATCTTCTGTAATAATGTTACCAGCAGAAATGATTAATTCACCATTATCTGGGTTGTAAATATCATTTAATGAAGTACGACCTAATACACGAGAAGATAAACTTTCGATGATTTCTTCTTTTTTCTTAAGTGCAGATACTTCTAAACCTCTTAATGTACCACAATCTTCGTGCATTACGATAACGTCTTGCGCAACGTCAACTAAACGACGAGTCAAGTATCCAGCATCGGCAGTTTTTAAGGCAGTATCGGCAAGACCTTTACGCGCACCGTGCGAAGAAATAAAGTACTCTAAGATAGACAGACCTTCACGGAAGTTAGAGATAATTGGGTTTTCGATGATATCCCCACCAGTAGAACCAGCTTTTTGAGGTTTAGCCATCAATCCACGCATACCNNGATAACTGACGAATTTGCTCTTTAGATCCACGCGCTCCAGAATCAAGCATCATGAATACAGAGTTAAATCCTTGTTGATCTTCTGTCATACGTTTCATTACAATTTCAGTTAAAGTTGCGTTTGTTGTTGTCCAAACATCAATAACTTGGTTGTAACGTTCGTTATTTGTAATAAGACCCATATTATAGTTCATCTTAATGTTCTCAACTTGGTTGATCGCACCTGAGATAAGGTCTTTCTTTTGTTCTGGGATTAAGATATCTCCTAATGAGAATGATAAACCACCCTCGAAGGCATTACGGTATCCTAATTGTTTCATATCATCCAAGAAAGCAGCCGTTGTAGGGAAATCTGTAATCTTGATGATTTTATTAATAATTGTACGTAACGATTTTTTCGTTAATACTTCATTAATATAACCTACTTGTTTCGGAACGATTTGATTAAATAACACACGTCCTACTGAAGTTTCGATTAATTGATTTTCTACTAACTCCTCTCCTACACGAATTGTTCCTTTTACACGAATTGGCGCGTTTAAGTCAACAGCTCCTTCGTTGTATGCAATTTGAACTTCTTCATCTGAATAGAAAGTTAATCCTTCACCTTTTACTGTAAATTGGTGGTCTGTACGACGAATTTTCGTCATGTAGTAAAGACCTAAAACCATATCCTGAGAAGGTACAGTAATTGGAGATCCATTTGCAGGATTCAAAATATTTTGAGAAGCCAACATTAATAATTGTGCTTCTAAAACAGCTTCTGGTCCTAATGGTAAGTGAACAGCCATCTGGTCACCATCGAAATCGGCATTGAAGGCAGTACACACTAATGGGTGTAAACGAATTGCTTTACCTTCGATTAATTTCGGTTGGAATGCTTGGATACCTAAACGGTGTAACGTAGGGGCACGGTTTAATAAAACTGGATGACCTTTGATTACATTTTCTAAAATATCCCAAACAACTGGCTCTTTTCTATCGATAATTTTCTTAGCCGATTTAACTGTTTTTACAATTCCACGCTCGATTAATTTACGAACTACGAATGGTTTGTATAATTCAGCTGCCATATCTTTTGGTAAACCACATTCGTGTAATTTAAGTGTTGGTCCAACAACAATTACAGAACGAGCAGAATAATCTACACGTTTACCTAATAAGTTTTGACGGAAACGACCTTGTTTACCTTTTAATGAATCAGATAATGATTTTAACGGACGGTTACCATCAGCTTTTACAGCAGATGCTTTACGCGTGTTATCAAATAATGAATCAACCGCTTCTTGTAACATACGTTTTTCATTACGTAAGATTACTTCTGGCGCTTTGATTTCCATTAATCGTTTCAAACGATTGTTACGGATAATTACACGACGATATAAATCATTTAAATCTGATGTTGCAAAACGACCACCATCTAATGGAACTAACGGACGTAATTCTGGTGGAATAACCGGAATAACGCGCATTACCATCCATTCTGGACGGTTTACGTGGTGCATATTTGACTCACGTAACGACTCAACAACTTGTAAACGTTTTAACGCTTCTGTACGACGTTGTTTAGAAGTTTCGTTGTGTGCTTTGTGTCTTAATTCGTAAGATAACTCATCTAAATTGATACGAGATAATAGGTCTTCTAATGCTTCAGCACCCATTTTCGCAACGAATTTATTAGGATCTGTATCTTCTAGATATTGATTCTCGATTGGAAGAGTTTCTAAGATATCTAAATACTCTTCTTCTGATAAGAAATCTAATCTATTTAATTCTTCACCTTCTGGTCCTTTTGCGATACCTGGTTGAATCACTACATATCTTTCATAGTAAATTACCATGTCTAATTTCTTAGATGGTAATCCTAAGATGTAACCAATTTTGTTTGGTAATGAACGGAAATACCAAATATGTGCAATTGGCACAACAAGATTGATGTGTCCAATACGCTCACGACGAACTTTCTTTTCAGTAACTTCAACCCCACAACGGTCACAAACGATACCTTTATAACGGATTCTTTTATATTTTCCGCAGGCACATTCGTAATCTTTTACAGGTCCAAAGATACGCTCACAGAATAACCCGTCACGCTCTGGTTTGTGCGTTCTATAGTTAATCGTTTCAGGTTTTAAAACTTCACCTTTAGATTCTTGAAGAATCGATTCTGGAGAAGCTAACCCGATACGGATTTTTGAGAATTGACTTGTTTTATTTTTTGTTGACATATAGAAATGTATCTAACAATTATATTATTATAACGAAAAAGGTAGAATAATAGGTTGCCCTATTATTCTTCCAAGTTTATGTCTAATCCAAGACCTTGTAATTCATGTAACAATACGTTAAATGATTCTGGAATACCAGGTTCTGGCATTGGCTCTCCTTTTACGATTGCTTCGTAAGTTTTCGCACGTCCAATTACGTCATCCGACTTAACTGTTAAGATTTCGCGTAAGATATTAGATGCACCGAATGCTTCTAATGCCCAAACCTCCATCTCTCCGAAACGTTGTCCACCGAATTGTGCTTTACCTCCTAATGGTTGTTGAGTAATTAATGAGTATGGTCCGATAGAACGCGCGTGCATTTTGTCGTCAACCATGTGTCCTAATTTCAACATGTAAATCACCCCTACAGTAGCTTTTTGATCAAAACGTTCTCCAGTATTACCGTCATATAAATATGTTGTACCGTGTTTTGGAATACCTGCTTCTTCTGTGATGCGATCGATATCAGCGATTTCAGCACCATCGAAGATAGGTGTAGCAAATTTTTGACCCATTTTAAGTCCAGCCCATCCTAATACCGTTTCATAAATCTGACCGATATTCATACGAGATGGTACCCCAAGTGGATTAAGTACGATATTTACTGGCGTTCCGTCTTCTAAGAAAGGCATATCTTCGTCGCGAACGATACGTGCAACAATACCTTTGTTACCGTGACGTCCTGCCATTTTATCCCCTACTCTTAGTTTACGTTTTTTCGCAATGTAGATTTTTGCTAATTTAACGATACCTGCAGGTAACTCGTCTCCAACAGAGATTGTAAATCTTTCGCGGTTAAGTGCTCCTTGTAAATCATTGTACTTAATTTTGTAATTATGTAACAATTCTTTTACTAATTCGTTCTTATCCTCGTCTGTTGTCCAAAGAGATTCTGCTCCAGTTAAATTTAAGAAATCTTCAACATTAGATAAGATTTTTTGTGTGTATTTTACACCTTTCTTGATTACTTCTTCATTCAAGTCGTTGTAAATACCTTGAGAAGTTTTTCCGTTTAATAAAACGTATAATTTCTCTAATAAAATCTCTCTTAATTCGTTGAATTTAACGTCGTACTCAGCTTCTACACTATCAATAATAGCTTTGTCTTGAGAACGTTTACGTTTATCCTTAATACTACGTGAGAATAATTTTTTGTCGATAACAACACCACGTAATGATGGAGAGGCTTTAAGAGAAGCATCTTTTACATCACCTGCTTTGTCACCAAAGATCGCACGTAATAATTTTTCTTCTGGAGTTGGATCAGATTCTCCTTTTGGAGTAATCTTACCAATCAAGATATCACCAGGTTTTACTTCTGCTCCAATACGGATCATACCGTTTTCGTCTAAGTCTTTTGTAGCCTCTTCTGAAACGTTAGGAATGTCTGAAGTTAATTCTTCCATACCTAATTTTGTATCACGTACATCTAATGAATACTCATCGATGTGGATAGATGTAAACCAGTCTTCGCGAACAGCTTTTTCAGAGATTACAATAGCATCCTCGAAGTTGTACCCCTGCCAAGGCATAAAGGCAACAACCATGTTACGACCAATTGCTAATTCTCCTCCTTCTGTTGCATAACCTTCAGATAAAACTTGTCCTTTCTCTACACGATCACCAACTTTTACAATTGGTTTCAACGTAATTGTAGTTCCTTGATTCGTCTTTCTGAATTTTGTTAAATTATATGTTTTCTCAGCAGTATCGAAGCTTACTAATTCTTCGTCTTCTGAACGATCATATTTAATTGTTATAATGTCAGCATCAACATAAGTTACTGTACCTTCACGTTCTGCATTTACTAAGATTCTTGAATCTTTTGCAACTTGTTTTTCTAATCCAGTACCTACAATTGGTGCTTGAGGTTTTAATAATGGAACTGCCTGACGCATCATGTTCGATCCCATTAACGCACGGTTGGCGTCATCATGCTCCAAGAAAGGAATTAATGATGCTGAGATAGAAGCAATCTGGTTAGGTGCAACGTCAATTAAATCAACTTCTGCTGGCGTTACAACAGGGAAATCCCCATCTTCACGAGCAGTTACACGTTCAGTAGCAATAGTACCATCGTCTGTCATGTCGATATTGGCTTGAGCAATTACTTTTGATTCCTCCTCTTCCGCAGTTAAATAGATTGGTGCTGATTCGACGTCCACTTTTCCATCTTCTACTTTTCTGTACGGTGTTTCGATGAACCCTAAGTTATTAACTTTAGCGAATACACATAATGACGAAATCAAACCAATGTTTGGTCCCTCAGGAGTTTCAATTGGACATAAACGTCCGTAATGAGTGTGGTGTACGTCACGTACCTCGAATCCCGCTCTTTCTCTTGATAAACCTCCAGGTCCTAATGCTGATAAACGACGTTTGTGTGTAATCTCTGATAATGGATTTGTTTGGTCCATGAACTGAGATAACTGGTTCGTTCCGAAGAATGAGTTGATAACAGATGATAATGTTTTAGCATTAATCAAATCGATTGGTGTAAACACCTCGTTGTCACGAACATTCATTCTTTCACGGATAGTTCTAGCCATACGAGCTAAACCTACTCCGAATTGGCTAGCCATTTGCTCACCTACCGTTCTTACACGACGGTTAGATAAGTGGTCAATATCATCCACCTCTGCTTTAGAGTTGATTAATTCGATTAAATATTTAATAATCGAAATGATATCTTCACGAGTCAATACTTGTACGTCCTCGCTAATGCTTAAGCCTAATTTTTTATTTAATCTGTAACGACCTACTTCACCTAATGAATAACGTTGATCAGAGAAGAATAATTTGTCAATAATTCCTCTTGCTGTTTCCTCATCTGGTGGCTCAGCGTTACGTAATTGTCTATAGATGTACTCTACTGCTTCTTTTTCAGTGTTAGTAGGGTCTTTTTGTAAAGTATTATGGATAATTCCATAATCAGCAGAATTGATATCTTCTTTGTGTAATAAGATCGTCTTAACACCAGAATCTACGATTTGATCGATGTGATCTTTCTCTAAGATTGTTTCACGGTCTAAGATAATTTCATTACGCTCGATAGATACAACTTCTCCTGTATCTTCATCTACGAAATCCTCGTGCCATGTATTTAATACACGTGCAGCAAGTTTACGACCTACAACTTTCTTTAAATTAGCTTTATTAACTTTTACTTCTTCTGCTAAGTCGAAAATTTCTAAGATATCTTTATCTCTTTCGTATCCGATAGCACGTAATAAGGTAGTTAATGGTAACTTTTTCTTACGATCGATGTAAGCGTACATTACGCTGTTGATGTCTGTTGCGAACTCAATCCAAGATCCTTTGAAAGGAATGATACGAGATGAGTACAATTTTGTACCATTCGCGTGGAAAGATTGTCCGAAGAATACCCCAGGAGAACGGTGTAATTGAGATACAATAACACGCTCTGCACCATTAATAATGAATGATCCTGAAGGAGACATGTAAGGAATTGTTCCTAAGTATACGTCTTGCACTACAGTTTCGAAATCTTCGTGTTCTTCGTCCGTACAGTATAATTTAAGACGAGCTTTCAATGGTACGCTGTACGTTAATCCTCTTTCGATACACTCATCAATTGTGTAACGTGGTGGATCTACGAAATAATCTAAGAATTCTAAAACAAACTGATTGCGAGTATCCGTAATTGGAAAATTCTCAGCAAATGTTCGGTAAAGACCTTCATTTTTTCGTTGGTCAGGTCTTGTTTCCAACTGGAAAAAATCTTCAAACGATTTGATCTGAATGTCAAGGAAATCTGGGAACTGAGCGACTGCTTTTGCAGAAGAGAAGTTCAATCTTTCTTTTTTCTCAGTCGAGTTGCTTAATGTTGCTTTAGTGGCCAATTTCGAATGAATTTTGGTTTATATAATGACTTTATGCGTAAAAAGGTTTAGACCTAACACGTCCTGTGTTAGGTCCAAACCTATATTTTTGAGTAATAAAAATTACTTCAATTCTACTACTGCACCAGCTTCTTCTAGCTGTTTCTTTAAAGCTTCAGCTTCGTCTTTAGAAACTGCTTCTTTAACTGTTGCTGGAGTTGAATCTACTAAATCTTTAGCTTCTTTTAATCCTTTTCCAGTTAATTCTTTAACTAATTTAAC
>NZ_DLJR01000028.1:0-18034 GCF_002484365.1 Empedobacter sp. UBA7611 | reverse complement strand
TTTTGTCATAGAAATCAGAATAATCGTTACTTCTCGCATCCACAACATACAAATTCACATCAAATTCTTCCTCCAAATAAGACACTACAAGTTGATATTCTTGCTTTACCGCTCCATTTTCGTCTTTATCAATCTCGATAAGATCAAAATTAATTAATTGAAAATAATCGGTTGATTTTAGACTTTTTTCAATTGATTCTCTTGAAAATACAAAATCTTTCGACGAAGGAAAAATTCCCATTGTAGAAGGTAAACTCAATCCATCCTCTGCAATTCCTTTGTACAATTCTTGATTTGTCATAGTTATTTTTAGTTTGTTTTTTGTTAAAGATAAATGTTTTAAGTTCATCAAAATTTTAGCAAAATGTTAAACTTTAAAATGATTAAAGATGATAATTCAGTTCGCATTACGTTAATTTATTGTAATTTTGTTCGCATAATTTTACAATTATGATAGCATCTATGACAGGTTACGGTAAATCCGTATTGGAATTACCTGAGAAAAAAGTAACGATAGAAATCCGTTCTTTAAACAGTAAAACACTAGATTTAAACACGAGAATTCCTTCTTTTTATCGTGAAAAAGAATTAGAAATCAGAAACCTTATTTCAGAAAAAGTTCAACGTGGAAAAGTTGATTTTTCGATGTTAGTAGAGTTAAATCCTGCTGCAAGAAATCAAAATATAAATGCTGAATTAATCAAAAGTTATATGGCAGAATTTAAATCAATCACACCAAATGTGACTGATGGTGAATTATTGCCTGTAGTAATGCGCCTTCCAGACGTTATTTCGTACACGCAAGACGATTTGAGTGAAGACGAATGGAATCAAATTCGCGCAACAATTATTGATGCGATCGACGCATTAAATCAATTTAGATTAGATGAAGGAAAAGTTTTAGAGAAATATTTGACTTTAAACTTGAATAACATTCTTGAGCTTTTAACACAAGTTGTCCCTTTTGAAAAAGAACGAATTGAAACTATAAAAGAACGTTTCAATAAACGTTTAGAAGAATTAAAAGTTGATGTTGATCAAAATCGTTTCGAACAAGAATTAATTTTCTATTTGGAGAAATTTGATATCACAGAAGAAAAAGTTCGTCTAAAAAACCATTGCGAATATTTCTTAAAAGAATTAGCTGGAACTGAATCAAATGGAAAAAAACTAGGATTTATTTCGCAAGAAATTGGTCGTGAAATCAATACATTAGGTTCTAAATCAAATCATTCTGAAATGCAAAAAATTGTTGTTCAGATGAAAGATGAATTAGAAAAAATTAAAGAACAATCGTTAAACATTTTATAATGAAAAAAGGAAAATTAATCGTCTTTTCGGCTCCATCAGGCGCAGGAAAAACAACTTTGGTTCGTTACGCTTTAGAACAATTGGAGAATATCAAATTTTCTATTTCTTGTACAACTAGAGATAAACGCGAAGGTGAAACTCACGGAGAAGACTATTATTTCTTAACACCAGAAGAATTTAAGGCAAAAATTGCAAACGACGAATTCGTAGAGCACGAAGAAGTTTACCGCGATAATTTTTACGGAACTTTAAAATCGGAAGTTGATCGCATTACATCTGAAGGAAATTCTGTAATTTTTGATATTGATGTTATTGGTGCATTGAATATCAAAAAATTGTACGGAGATCAATGTTTAACAGTATTTGTAAATCCTCCATCTTTGGAAATATTGAAAGAACGTTTAATTTCTCGCAACACAGAAAGCGAAGATAAATTGAAACAACGTATTGATAAAGCAGGAATTGAAATGGAAAAAGCTAAAGAGTTTGATATCATTTTATTGAACGACGATTTAGAAACTGCAAAAGCAAAAACCTTAGAAATTATTACAGATTTTATTAAATAATAATTTTTAATCATCATGATATAAATGCCTCGAATAAATAAAATCGAGGCATTTTTGTTATCTTTAGCTTTCGAAAAAATCACTACATAAAATGGAAATAGAAAATAGTTTAGAAATCAACAACGCCAATATTCATTATGTTCACCACGAAATAAATCCAGAAAATCCAACACTTATTTTTTTACACGATTCCTTAGGTTGCACCCAACTTTGGAGAGATTTCCCAAAAGAAGTTGCCGAAAAAACAAATTGTAATTTATTCATCTACGATAGAAAAGGTTATGGAAAATCGTCGCCTTTTACCATTGATCGTCGCGAATTGACTTACATGCATGATGAAGCAGATTTTCTAAATGATTTGGTTCAATATTTCAACTTCAAAGACATTATTTTATTTGGACATAGCGATGGCGGATCGATTGCGTTACTTTATGCTTCGAAATATCATCAAAATTTAAAAGGAATTGTTGTAGTTGGTTCGCACATTATTGTAGAAGAAATTTCTTTACAAGGAATCAGAGATGCAAAAATTGCATATGCAGAAACTAATTTGAAAGAACGTTTGACAAAATATCATGGCGATAAAACGCAGAAAGTTTTTGAGATGTGGACAGAAACTTGGTTACGCCCAGATTTTATTGATTTTGATATTCGAAAAGAATTGCAAAACATCGAATGTCCAACTTTGGTTATTCAAGGAATTGATGATGAATATGGTTCGATTGAGCAAGTAAATGGAATTATCAACAATGTAAAAGGAAGAAAAGAAAGTTATCTTGTTCCTGATGCAAAACATACACCTTACAAAGAGAATAGAACGCCAACTTTGGCTAAAACAGTTGAGTTTATTGATTCGTTATAACGAATCAATAAACCTAAATATCTCTATTTATTCAACTTTTCTTCTACGTTTTATCCATTTATACACTTCGAACCAAAGTACAGAAAGCATTGCTACAAGCATCGCGATTCCTAATTCATTTAGATTTAATGAAGTTACTTTAAAAAACAATGAAATTGGTTGTATATACAATATGGCAAAAAGTATTACTAATGTCAAAACTGTGACATAGACCATTAAGTTATTTTTGTTTCGGAAACTTGACAATAAACTATAATAAAATGAGCGATTGGTTAAACTCAACCAAACATTCGAGAAAATTAACGTTGTAAAAACCATTGCACGTGTTTTCTCTTCATTTCCTCCAAGTTGATAAGTATATTGATATACAAACAATAATCCTAATGTAATTATAATTCCTTGAATAATACTTGTTGAAAGTTCTTTCCAATTCAGAAAAGTTTCCGTCATAGGACGAGGTTTTTCGTTCATAGAATTTTTCTCTAAAGGCTCGTTTTCATACACAATAGAACAGGTTGGTCCCATTACCAATTCTAAGAAAATAACATGAACCGGTGTGAAAATTTGCGGAAAAGCCCAACCTAAAAACAACGGCAATGAAACAATTAATATAATTGGAATATGAATCGAGATAATGTATTGAACAGCTTTTTTAAGATTCGTATAAATGCGTCTTCCAGCAGCTATTCCGATAACTAATTTTCCTAAATCATCATTTGTTAAAATTAATTGCGCAGCTTGTTTGGCTATTTCAGTTCCTTTTTCGCCCATTGCAACACCAATGTGTGCGGCTTTCAATGCTGGTCCATCGTTTACTCCGTCGCCCAACATTGCAACTACTTCTCCATCCTCTTTCAAAGCTTTCACGACGGCTAATTTTGCTTCGGGAAACATTCGTGCAAATAAGACTTTTTCGTCGGCTGCTTTTAATAATTCTTTTTCAGAAAGTTGTGTAATTTCACTTCCTGTAATACTATCTTCAGCATGAATAATTCCTGCCTGATTCGCAATACTCATCGTAGTTTCGGCATTATCGCCTGTAATTACTTTTACTTTTATTCCGGCATTATATATTTTCTCGAAAACCTCATTTATTTCCTTTTTAGGCGGATCATAAAAGACAACAAAACCTAACAATTCAAAAGGTAAATCTTGTTGTTGTTTTGGAAAATCGTTTGAATTAAAAGTAGATTTTGCAACACCCAAAAGTCGGAAACCTTTTGTTCCAAAATCGCGAATAACGTTTCGTAAATGATCTTTTTGTTGATCAGAAAGATTCGAAACTTGTAAAATAGCTTCTGGAGCACCTTTTGCCGCAATTATTCGTTGATTATCTTTATTTTTAAAACAATGCGTCATCATCGGAGGTTTTCCAGATAAAGGATATTCGAAAAACATTTGATATTGATTGCGCTCATCAACCTGTGTTTGTTCGTAAACTCGGTGCAACGTTTTTTCCATTGGATCGAATGGAACAGGTTCACTACTCCACATCGCATATTGTATAATCTCAGAAATTTCAACATCATTGAATTGATTTTCATCAAAAACCGTACACATTTTTGCATCATAAATTGCATTCAATTTCATCGAATTTTCGGTAATTGTGCCTGTTTTATCACTACAAATAACAGTTGTGCTTCCTAAAGTTTCGACAACACTACTCTTTTTTACAATAATTCCTTCGCGTAATAATTTCCATGAACCCAATGCCATAAATGTAGTAAATGCAACTGGTATTTCTTCGGGTAAAATAGACATTGCCAAAGTCAAACCGTTTAATAAACTACTTACAATGTCATTTGTTTGAAAATAATTGAATCCGCAAACCATTGCAAAAACAATAATTCCAATGATTGCCATTCCTTTCACAAATTTTTCTATCTGCAATTGCAAAGGCGATTTTTCTTCTTTTATAGATAAAATTGACGTTCCTATTTTTCCCAACTTCGTTTCTGCTCCAATGGCTGTCACTTCAAAAATAGCCAAACCAGAAACTGTCAAAGTTCCACTGTAAATTTCTGGATGATCTATATCTTTAAAAACTGACATACTTTCGCCTGTTAAAGCCGATTCATTCACCGAAAAATCATTACTATGAACAATATTTCCATCCGCATTAATCATTTTTCCTTCTTCCGTAATACACAAATCACCAATTGTAATTTCGTGTGTTGGAATCTCAACTAATTGTCCATTACGAATAACTGAACTCAAAGGTTCGTTCAACTTTTCTAACTCTTGCAGAGCTTTTTGATTACGAGAATCTTGGTAAAATGAAATTCCTGTCACAGCAACAATAGCCACAAACATAAATGCAGCTTCACCCAAATCACCAACCAACACATAAATAATTGATACAGCAATCAAAATTAGCGTCATTGGTTCTTTTATAATATCAAATAATAAACTATACCAAGCAGAATTACGTTCACCCTCTATTGCATTATCTCCGTATTGTTGTTGAGCTTTTTTGACTTCAGAATCAGATAATCCTTTTAAATTTTCAGGAATTTTTATAGACATTATTTCAATCGATTAGTGTTTACTAAAGTTACAGCTAAATCCAATTAAAAAATAGTTTAATACTTGATTATATCCTATTTAGATTTGATTTCAATTAAAACAAAAAAATCATTTCTTTCGAAATGATTTTTGCTCTATTATTAAGGAATTAATTTTCGAATGCATCGCAGTTTATGCGAATATTTTTGAGAATCGGTATTGAAAATTCCATTTGTATCGATTGGGTCAATGCGAACTTTTCCGTGTGCATGCAAAATCTTACCATTGCCACACATAATTCCGACATGAATAATTAGACCTTCTGCATTATCAAAAAAAGCTAAATCGCCTGGTTCTGCTTCTTCTACAAAACTCAAAACTTCACCCATTTCCGCTTGTTGATAAGCATCTCTCGGAATTTTGTAACCTCCTATTTTGTACACTTGTTGCGTTAAACCAGAACAATCAATTCCAAAAGAAGATTTTCCTCCCCACAAATAAGGCACATTTAGATAGGCTTTTGCAATTTCTACCAATTGATCTTTTGATTTTTTACCAGACGTATATACCCCAAAATATTCAAAACATTTTGGACCAATTTTGATTTTACTTTCATTCAAAGTACGAACCTCAGCTCCAATTGTCAACGTCATTGGCAAGCCATTTTCCATCGCATGATTATACGGATTAATTGCAAATTTCTCGATCGAATCTTTATTATATTCTTCTTCCGAAATTTCTACAATTTGTTTTGGATCTAGCCAACCTTCGTAACCATCAAAAGCTAACTGAACTTTAGTCCATTTTTCTAATTCTTCTAAAATAATCAACTTTTCTCCAAACAAAACCTGACTCACCATTTCTGATGAATCTCTTGCTTCGTAGCGCAATGGCGCAACACTTACTTGACAAATGGCGTACTTCATTATTTTTTTCGAATTAACGTAATTCCATCACGAATTGGTAAAATGATCGATTCGACACGTTCATCTTTCGTTACCATCTCATTAAATTCTTTCAAGATTTTTGTCGAAGGATCTTTTTTATCTTCCTCCTCCATCATCACTTTTCCGTACCACAACACATTGTCAACTAACATTGCTCCTCCGGGACGAAGAAGTTCCAAAACCTTCTCGAAATAATAAGGGTAACTCTCTTTATCGGCATCAATAAAAGCTAAATCTACAGAATCTTTTTCAATTGTGTTCAATTCTTCACGCGCATCATTGATTCTGAAATCAATTTTTGAGGCAAATTCTGATTCATCAAAATACTTTCTGCAAAGATATTCTAACTCATCATTTTTATCTATCGTTATGATTTTTCCATCAGTAGTTAAACCTTCTGCCAAACACAATGTTGCGTAACCTGTAAAAGTTCCTAACTCTAAAATAGTTTTTGGAGCTAAAATCTTTGACAAAATGCTTAACAAACGACCTTGATATTCGCCCGAAATCATGTGGGGCTGCGTTGTACATTGATAGGTTTCAACACGTAATCGGCTCAAGATTTCAGGTTCTTGATCCACATGATGATCTAAATACGATTCTAAAACTGGTGAAATTTTTATCATACCTTTAAAAAGTCAACAAAATTACAAAAAATGCATTGAATATCGGCTATATAAAGGAAATTTAGAAGAGAAAATTTATCCAAAATAATCAAACCAAAAAAGCATTACTTTTTGGGTAATGCTTTTTGTTTTGAAAATTATTCTGATAAACTTAGGCTAAATCTTAACCTCAGCCTTACTTTAAATTTTTCCTTTCTGAATAACAGTTACAACATCTGGATCTAATAATGTTGAAGTATCGCCAAAATCAGTTTCGTTACCTGCAATTTTTCTCAAAATACGACGCATAATTTTTCCGCTTCGCGTTTTTGGTAAACCTGAAACAAACTGTATTTTATCTGGTTTTGCAATTGCTCCAATTAATTTAGAAACTCCATTTTTTATTTCTGCTTCAAGTTCTGGTGAACCTTGTACTCCATCTTGTAAAATCACGAAAGCATATAATGCATTTCCTTTGATATCATGAGGATAGCCAACAACTGCGCTTTCCGCTACAGCTTCGTGTTCATTTATCGCATTTTCTATTGGCGCAGTTCCTAAATTATGTCCAGAAACAATCACCACATCATCTACACGTCCTGTAATTCGATAATTTTCCATTACATCACGATACGCTCCATCTCCTGTAAAATAATAGCCCGGAAATGTTGAAAAATAAGTTTCTACATAGCGTTTATGATCATCATAAATAGTACGAGCCATAGATGGCCAAGGAAATTTAATTGCTAAACGTCCTTCTGCTTTTTCATTTACTGCTTCTACTTCTTTTCCTTGTTCATCCATTAAAACTGGCTGAATTCCAGGAAGCGGTAATGTTGCAAACGTTGGACGAAGCGGCGTAATTCCTGCTAATGGCGAAATCAAAATAGATCCTGTTTCTGTTTGCCACCATGTATCCACAATTGGACAATTTCCTTTTCCAATATAATCATTAAACCAGTGCCAAGCTTCTTCGTTAATTGGTTCACCAACTGATCCTAAAACTTTAAGACTTGATAAATCATATTTCTCGACATAATCTAACGATTCACGAGCTAACGAACGAATTGCTGTTGGAGCTGTATAGAAATGTGTCACTTTTAATTTTTCGACAATTTCCCAAAAACGTCCAAAATCTGGAAAACTTGGAATTCCTTCGAACATTACCGAAGTTGCTCCACAAGCCAAAGGTCCATAAATAATGTAACTATGTCCTGTAATCCAACCGATATCTGCTGTACACCAATAAATATCGTTGTGTTCCATTTGGAAAATATTATCGAACGAATAAGCCGTTTCCACCATATATCCACCACATGTATGCACCATTCCTTTTGGTTTTCCCGTAGAACCAGAAGTATACAAGATAAACAAAGGATCTTCAGCATCCATAATTTCCGCAGGACAATTATCGTCTACTTTATGCATTTCATCAATCCAAAATTTATCACGTCCACCAACCATAGAAGTAGGCTCGATAGCACGACGATAAACGATACACGACTGAATAGAAGCACAATCTTTTAAGGCTTCATCACAAATTGCTTTTAAGTTAATTGATTTCGTTCCACGAAAAACTTCGTTTGCTGTCACCAAAACCTTACATTGCGCATCGTTGATACGAGAAGCTATAGCAGCAGAAGAAAATCCTGCAAAAACAATAGAATGTACCGCGCCAATACGAGCACAAGCTAACATCGCGATGGCTAATTCTGGAATCATTGGCATATAAATACACACACGATCTCCTTTTTGTACGCCATTATTTTTTAAGACATTCGCAAATTGGCAAACTTTTGAATGCAATTGACGATATGTAATAATTCGAGATTCTTCTAAAGGATTATTTGGTTCCCAAATTAAAGCTGTTTTGTTTCCATTTTTTTCCAAATGACGATCCAAAACATTTTCGGTAATATTTAGTTGTCCACCTTGAAACCATTTAAAATCTGCTTGTTCAAAATTATATTCAAGTGTTTTGTCCCATTTCTTTTGCCAAACGAAGTTTCCAGCAATTTTATCCCAAAATTTTTCAGGCTCCTCGACACTTTTTTTATACGCTTTCTTATATTCAGAAAACGAATTGATTCTAAAATTGTTAATCATTTTAATTTTAATTGTGGTTTTGAATACTAAATATAAAAAAAGCGAATCAATTTATCAAATTAACTCGCCTATATTTTACAAATGAATAAAAACTATTCTATTTTTCTTTATACGGACTTGCATTGTAATATGCTAAAGCAGTTGGTAAGGCTTCCTTTATTTTAGCCATACGCGTCGCATCCGAAGGGTGAGTACTCAAGAATTCTGAAACTCCTGCATTTCCACTTTTCGCCGCCATACGTTCCCAAAAAGGAATTGCTTGAGAAGGATCATAACCCGCCATCGCCATTAAATACAATCCTGTAACATCAGCATCTAATTCCATTTTACGAGAATAGTTTAGTAAACCAACTTGTGCACCTACAGGATATAATTGTTCAAAAACTTTTGCATATTCTGCATTTCCAATGGATCCACCAACTATTTGTCCTAAACCTTGTGCGGCCATTTGCTGAGAAGCTTGCTCCGCACTATGACCAGCCAAAGCGTGACCAATTTCGTGACCTAAAACAACAGCCAATCCAGTTGCATCTTTGGTAACAGGTAAAATACCTGAATAAACCGCAACTTTACCTCCAGGCATACACCATGCATTTACTTCGTTTGCATTTAACAACGTAAATTGCCATTGATAACCTTGTAATTGAGAAGATATTCCCTTTTCTTGATAATATTTTTCAGCGGCATATTTTAAACGTTCCCCTACTGTTTGCACCATTTTAGCATCGGCAGTACCTGTAATTACTTTCCCTTGTTTAAGAATTTGAGAATATTGATTGTAAGCTGTCGGAAATAAATCTGCATTAGAAACTAATGACAACGATTTACGTCCGGTAACAGGGTTTGTAGCACAAGAAGCTAAGACTAAAGCTCCTGCTACGGTTAAAATTATTTTCTTCATATTTTTAAGTTTATTTACCAAGTTTCTTTTTGATTTCGTTCAATTTCATCAATGCTTCAACAGGTGTTAATGTATTGATATCTGTGTTCATAATTTCTTCTCGAATCGATTCTAAAATAGGATCATCTAACTGAAAGAAACTTAATTGCATATTATCTTGCGTTATTTTCTCCGTTTTATTCGAGATTCCTTCATCTGTTTTCGTTGCTTCCAAAATTTTCAACACATCATTTGCTCTGTCCACCACTCGTTTTGGCATCCCAGCCATTTTAGCAACATGTATACCAAAACTGTGCTCACTTCCTCCTGGAACTAATTTTCTCAAAAATAATATTGTATCTTTTGTTTCTTTGATACTAACATTAAAGTTTTTGATACGTTCCATCGATTTTGACATTTCATTCAATTCATGATAATGCGTTGCAAACAATGTTTTTGGTTTCAAGGCACTTTGATGTAAAAATTCTGCAATTGCCCATGCAATCGAAATTCCATCGTAAGTCGAAGTTCCTCGACCAATTTCATCCAATAAAATCAAACTTCGTTCCGAAATGTTATTTAAGATACTTGCTGTCTCATTCATTTCGACCATAAATGTCGATTCACCTGATGAAATATTATCTGAAGCACCAACTCGAGTAAAAACTTTATCAATGATTCCTAAATCTGCAGCTTGAGCTGGAACAAAACTTCCCATTTGCGCCATCAAAACAATCAAAGCAGTTTGACGTAAAAGCGCCGATTTACCAGACATATTTGGTCCAGTAATCATAATAATTTGCTGATGATCCGAATTTAACTCAACATTATTCGACACATATTGTTCACTAATTGGTAATTGTTGCTCAATCACAGCATGACGACCTTCTTTTATATTTAGTTCAAAACCATCATTAAGAGAAGGTTTTGTGTAATTATTTTTCTCTGCTATTTCTGCAAAAGTTGACAAAACATCCAAAAATGCAATTGCTTTTGCCGTTTGTTGAATCGGTAAAAGTTTAGTGATAATTTCTTGTAACAATTCAATAAATAATTGATTTTCTATAGCAAGAATTTTTTCTTCTGCACCAAGAATTTGTGTTTCGTACTCTTTTAATTCTTCGGTAATATAACGCTCTGCATTCACCAAAGTTTGCTTACGAATCCATTCTTCTGGCACTTTATCTTTGTGCGTATTTCGAACTTCAATATAATAACCAAACACATTATTGAACGCAATTTTCAAAGACGAAATTCCAGTTCGTTCTGTTTCGCGTTGACACATTTGATCCAAATAATCTTTCCCAGAAAACTGAATTTTTCGTAATCGATCCAACTCTTCTGAAACACCTTCTCTAATCACATTTCCTTTTACAATTTGATGCGGAGGTTCGTCAGAAAGTGTATCAAAAATCTTTTGCGTTAAATGATCAATTGGTTCGATTCGAGAAAATAAATCTGCAACTTCTTTGATATTTGATTGTTCAGCAACTTCTTTTATTTCTTCCGAAATTTTAAGACTTTGTGCTAATTGTTGTAATTGACGAGGTGTAATTTTTCCTGTCGAAACTTTTCCAGCCAAACGTTCTAAATCGGTTAATTGACCTAATTTTTCGCGTAGATCGTAACGTAAATCTCCAAATTTGTAGAAATATTCGACAATATTTTGACGACGTTGAATTGATTTCAAATCTTTCAATACCATCACCATCCAACGATTCAATAAACGAGCACCCATCGGAGTTTTGGTATCATCTAAAACATTTAATAACGTAACACCTTTTGGATGTGGAGAATAAACCAATTCGAGATTGCGAATCGTAAATGGATCCATCCACACAAAACTATCTTGATTAAGACGCTGAATAGATGTTAGATGCTGAATTTCGAAATGATGCGTATCATCCAAATAAGCTAAAATAGCACCAGCAGAGATAATTCCATCTTTTAAATCTTCGATTCCAAAACCTTTTAAATTCTTTGTTTTGAAAAGATTGGTTAATTTATCAATTGCAAAATCATATTGAAAAGCCCAATCATCCAACAAAAATTTACTTTTGACATCAGAAAAATTATATTTGACACGTTTTTGATAAATCACTTCACTTGGACGAAACGATTGAATAATTTTTGCCACTTGATCTTCTTGTCCTTCAGAAACTAAAAATTCTCCAGTCGAAACATCTAACAAAGCTATTCCAAAAGCTTTATCACCTTGATGAACAGCCATCAAAAAGTTATTCGATTTTGACGACAAAACCTCATCTTGCAATGCAACACCAGGCGTAACCAATTCTGTAACACCTCGTTTCACGATACCTTTTACCATCTTTGGATCTTCGAGCTGATCGCAAATTGCAACACGCAAACCAGCTTTCACCAATTTCGGCAAATAAGTATTCAAACTATGATGAGGAAAACCTGCCAAAGCGCTATTATCAGAGCCATTGGCACGTTTCGTTAAAACTATATCTAAAATGCGAGAAGCTCGCACAGCATCTTCTCCAAATGTTTCGTAAAAATCTCCCACACGGAACAACAACATTGCATCAGGATATTTCGCCTTGATGGTGTTATATTGTTTCATTAGAGGAGTTTCCTTATTCTTTACTACTTTTGTCAAATTATTATAAATTTTGAACAGCTAAGTTAGTTAAAAACGAAGTGATGAGAAAACTAAAATTAGACGAATTAGGTCGCGTTTCTGCGGAAGAATATAAAGCTATTGAAAAACACCCGATTGTTGTGGTGTTGGATAATGTGAGAAGTATGCACAATGTTGGTGCAGTTTTTAGAACTTCGGATGCATTTTTAATTGATAAAATTTATTTGTGTGGAATTACAGCAACTCCACCTCATAAAGAAATTCATAAAACGGCCATTGGTGCAGAAAATTCTGTTGATTGGGAATATGTGAAAGATTCGAATGAATTGGTTGCTAAATTAAAAGAAGATGGTTATCAAATTGTAACGATTGAACAAACGGAAGGTTCTGTTTTGTTAAATGAATTTGAAGTTGACCAATCTCAGAAATATGCAATTGTGATGGGAAATGAGGTTGATGGTGTGCAACAATCAATCATTGATCAATGTGATACGTGTATCGAAATTCCACAATCAGGAACAAAACATTCGCTTAATGTTTCGGTTTGTACAGGAATTATTTTATGGAAATGGTATGAAGGATTTATGAAATAACGGAAAGCGGTAAGCAAAATAAAAAAGACTCAAATCATATGATTTGAGTCTTTTTTATTGTTTAAAAATTCACTGAAACATTAATCCATTCTGGATCAAAATCTGCGTTATATTTTTTGTAGAAATTAATTGCAGGTTCATTCCAGTCCAAAACTTGCCAAACCATTCCGTGATAATTATTTGCTTTTCCGTAAACAATTAATTCATCCAATAATAATTTACCAATTCCAGAACCGCGCATTTTTTCGGTTACGATCAAATCCTCCAAATATAATCTGCGTCCTTTCCAAGTCGAATAACGATCGTAATGCAACGCAATTCCTTCTACATTTCCGTCCACTTCTGCAACCAAAGAACCCCAAACAGGTTTATCTCCAAACCCGCATTCTTCCATTTCTTCTAAGGTTACCGTTACTTCGTCTGGTGCTTTTTCGTATAAAGCTAATTCGTGAATTAACTCTAAAATTCGAGGACAATCTTCTTTTCTTGCTTCTCGTATTGTTACATTTTTCATTATTGTGTGATGTTATTTAGTTATTCGTTATTCGAAACGTAGAATTCATTATTTTTTGTCATTCTGAATATAGCTTCAGCAAAATGAAGAATCTATAGATTCCTCCATTCGTCGGAATAACAAATTCGCTAATTTTTGATGAGATACTGAAACGAGTTCAGCATGACAATTTCTCTAAATTCGAGCTTCGTATTTCTAACTTCGTACTTAAATCGTCATTCCTATTTCGATTCCTTTGATACGACGATATAATTCTGTTGCGTAATTATCAGTCATTCCCGAAACATAATCCAAAATTCCCATTACCTTTTGATACTTTGTTCCTTTTTCGTACAAAAACTGAGCAGGAACTAAACGCAAGGCTTTTTTCTCAAACGTTTTGCGTTCTTTTTCGTCTTTTAAAATTGGAGGAATAAATTGCGAAAGCAATTCTGACATTACATTATAACCTGCATTTTCAATTTCGAGAACAGAACGATGATTATAAATATTTTCAATCGAGAAACGTTGAATTTCGTCTAAAACTCGTTTCGTTACTTGTTCCGTTTCATTTTTAATCACATCTAATAACGCCGTTTTAAATTCTCCTTTTACAATTTGATCAAAATTATTTTGGTAAACCTCAACTGATTTTTGAGTCAATAAATTAATTGATTTTGCACGTAAATACGCAATTCGATCATTTTTATCTGAAATAGATTTTAGTGTATTTTTTGTTTTATCAATTTGAGATGGATCTAAAGATTCAACTAAATTCAAGAATAATTTTCGGCATTTATCATGGTCAATAATTCCTAAACGTTGCGAATCTTCGACATCAATAATCGAATAACAAATATCGTCAGCCGCCTCTACCAACCAGACAAACGGATGTCGCTTGTAAATAATTGGCGAATCTTGTTCCAAAATCATATTTGTTTTTTCAGCAATTGTTCGGAAAGCTTCCTTTTGCGCCTGAAAAAATCCAAATTTCTTACGATGCAATTGATTTTTATCTTTTGCAACCGATTCACATGGATATTTTGCAATCGCAGCCAATGTTGAATACGTCAAACGTAAACCACCTTCCGATTTTCCGTTTTGTTGTTGTGTTAAAATTCGAATTGCATTTGCGTTTCCTTCAAAATTGATTAAATCAGCCCATTCGGCTTCAGTAAAATATTGTTTCAAATCTGTTTCATGGCGATCAAAATAAGAAGCAATTGCATCTTCGCCCGAATGTCCAAAAGCTGGATTTCCGATATCGTGACACAAACATGCCGCTGAAATAACATCGTGAATACTATATTTATAAAATTCTTGTGATTCTTTTGTTAATTTATAATTTTCGGAAATAAACTTTCCTACCAAATTTCCCATCGAGCGTCCAACAGACGAAACCTCTAACGAATGCGTCAATCGATTGTGGACAAATACACTTCCTGGCAAAGGAAAAACTTGCGTTTTGTTCTGCAAACGACGAAAGGCAGACGAAAAAATAATACGATCATAATCACGCTGATATTCTGATCTCGCATCCGACGTATCGTTTGTATTGCTGCGTTGATTGGTGTAAATATGATTGAGAAGTTCCATAAACTGATTTAGAAAACGAATTTAACGAATAATGTTCAGTCATAAAAAAATCCGAACGGTTTCGTTCGGATTTTTGGGTTTATTCGTGAAATTTTAAAAGATTTTTCATTCTTTCTGTAATATATTCATCTTGAAGAAAATTTGCTTCATTAAAGTTTAAATCAAACTTATATTGAACAGCTAACTCTTTTAGAATTTCAATTTCAGCTTTTATCTCTCCTTCAAACCAGTTGTCCCAAGCAAACAAAATTATTTTTTCATTTTTAGCTAATTTGTAAAAGTCGAAATCAATTGATTTATCAAAAATTTCATCAT
Source organism: Empedobacter sp. UBA7611 (assembly GCF_002484365.1). Classification (NCBI taxonomy): domain Bacteria; kingdom Pseudomonadati; phylum Bacteroidota; class Flavobacteriia; order Flavobacteriales; family Weeksellaceae; genus Empedobacter; species Empedobacter sp. UBA7611. The sequence goes on along the minus strand of NZ_DLJR01000028.1, from coordinate 2,650 downwards.
CATATTCACAAATAATTTTCCATTTATCTTTTACTAATTCATTAATAATTAAATAAAAAATATCAGTTTCAATATTTGTGACAATTTTAAAATTCATTAATCAAAATAGTATTTCTACCAACTACCAGATGCTCCTCCGCCTCCGAAGCTTCCGCCTCCGAAACCACCAAAGCCGCCTCCGCCACCAGATGATCCACCCCAAGAACTACCTCCTGAGCCGAAACCTCCGCCACCGAAAACAGAACTTCCTGTGTTCATAATGATAATATCATCTAACAAACTTCTTCGTCTGCCACCATTTCCTCCATTATTTCCTCCTTTACCTTTCGAAATAATAATAAAGATAAAAATGAAAAATCCTATGGCAAAAATCAATGCAAGCCAATCCATTTCTGGTTCTTGCGATTTTGGTTTGTCTTGCTTATATTTTCCTGCAAAAGCTTGAAAAATAGAATTGACTCCAGCATTTATTCCACCAGCATAATCACCTTGTTTGAAATACGGAATAATAACATTGTCAATAATCGATTTGTTGACACTTGGCGGTAAATAAATTTGAGCTCCATAACCTGTTCTAATCGTAATCTTACGATCTTGTTCACTTAAAACAATTACAACTCCATTATCTTTTCCTTGTGTACCAACTTTCCATTTTTCACCAATATCATTTGCAAACATTTCTAACGGATAACCATCTAGAGACTTCACTGTTAATACCAAAATTTGAGTAGATGTTGAATCATCATAGGCTACTAATTTTCGTTCTAATTCATCCAATTGCATTGCATCAAAAACATGTGCATAATCTTGCACAAGCTTTTTAGGCGGATGTTCCATCTTCACCAATTCATCCGGTGTCTGCCCAAAAACGGTTAAAATTGAAAGAAAAAAAGTTAGAAAAAAGTATTTAACTGTAGCTAATTTCATCTGGTAATTCGTTTGTATCATCCTCTTGATAAGGAAAATATTTTTTAAGTGCTTTGCCTGTTTTTTTTATTCCTTCACAAAGCCCTTTTACATAATGTTCTTTTTTGAAATGCTTGATGACCTCTTCTTTTATATCATCCCAAAAATCATCTGGTGTCACTTGATCAATTCCTTTATCACCAATAATTGTAAAGTTATGATCGGTTGGTGAAACATGAAACAACACACCATTTCTATCTTTGGTTTTGTGCATTTCCAATTGCTCGAAAACTTCTAAAGCTTTGTCAAAATGATTGGGAGAAGATTCGAATTCAATATGAACTCGAATTTCCCCACTTGTATTTTTCTCCGCTTTTTGGATGGCTTCGATTATTTTTTTTTCATCATTAGAGGAAAGAAATTTATGTTTCTTATTTCCCATAATGATTAGAATTCTACTTTAGGAGCATTCTCAGATCCTGCAGCAGCTTTGAAATAACCTTTTTTCGTAGCACCTGTAAAACCAGCGATTAAGCTGTTAGGGAAAGTTACAATCATGTTGTTAAATTTCTCTGCAGCATCGTTGTATTTTTTTCTTTCAAATAAAACTTCTTGTTCGATAGAAGATAATTCTGCTTGTAAAGAAGTAAAGTTTTGATTGAATTTAATATCTGGATATTTTTCAACAGAAACCAATAAGCGGCTTAATGTAGATCCTAATTGATCTTGAGCTTGTTGAAATTTCGCAATATTTGCATCTGTTAATTGACTTGGATCATCAATTTTAATTTGATTAGAAGTCGCTTTTGCACGTGCATCAATCACAGCTGTTAACGTTTCTTTTTCCATATTCGCAGCACCTTTTACCGTGTTCACTAAATTTGGAACTAAATCTGAACGTTTTTGATATGTATTTTCTACATTCGACCATTGTTTTTGCACACCTTGGTCTGTTGTTTTGATCGTATTCGAAACTCCAATTCCCCAGAAAACGATTCCTGCAAGAAGTAAAAGAATCACTCCGCCAATAAGACATCCTTTGTTTTTCATAGTATTTTTAATTTATTATTACGTAAAAATAGTGTTTTTTAAACAATATTTTATCAAAAATAAAACCGAGCTTATTTCTAAACTCGGCTTTAATATTTTTTGGATTTTAAGCGTTTAATTTAATAATGTTTTCGCCCAACTTTCTTCAATCGGTAATAACCAATTTTGCTTAAAATCATTCAAAGAAGAAATTCCATTATTGAAAACTTTTACATTTTTGATTTCTCCTTCTTTTACTTTTTGTTTGAATGTTGGTAATTTTTCGATAAAAACTTCCTGTTCATTTTCATACGAAACTAACATTCTGTTCAATAAATCGAACGAATAATCTGCATCAATTTCGCGTACGATTTTCGTTAATTTATCGATAGAACAACCACTTGCTGTCGCTTGATTTTCGTCTACACCAACTACAATAAATTGATCATAAGGTAAATCAAAATCAGCTAAAAGTTCAGCGCCATGCGCATTCCAATCCGCTATAAAAGTATTTAGTTTAGCTGTAATAGCTTGCTTTTCTTCTGTTGAGAATTTACGATTGGCTTGAAAAATCCAAATTCTTGAATCGTCTGCTAAATTCATTTTCTCTTTGTTTAAAATTTGTGTTTCAAAGATACGGAAATTTTAGATGTGGCTATCCTAACGCAAGCTCCAGAGTAAGAAAAGGCATATAATACTTATCTTACAATTATGA
>NZ_DLJR01000051.1:29044-76655 GCF_002484365.1 Empedobacter sp. UBA7611 | reverse complement strand
TGTCATAGAAATCAGAATGACGAAAATTTGTCAAGCTGAATTCATTTCAGCTTCTCATTCTGAAAAATCAAATTTCGCAAAACTCATTTCGAACTTCGAATCTCGAAAAAAAATAAATAATAAAAACAAACATACAAAAAGATGAAAAACATTACAGTTATTGGAGCTGGAACGATGGGGAATGGAATTGCTCACGTTTTCGCACAATCAGGATTTGCAGTGAATTTGGTTGACGTTTCTCAAGATAGTTTGGAGCGTGGATTGAAAACAATCGCTGGAAATTTGGAGCGTATGATCGCCAAAGAAAAAATTACGGAAGCTGACAAAACAGCAACTTTAAATAATATTACAACATTTACAGATACTGCGGAAGCGGTAAAAAATGCGGATTTAGTTGTAGAAGCTGCAACAGAAAATTTAGATTTGAAATTGAAAATCTTCAAACAAATTGATGAAGCTGCGCCAGCAAATGCAATTTTAGCGTCTAATACTTCTTCTATTTCGATTACAAAAATTGCGTCTGTTACAAGTCGTCCAAAACAAGTGATTGGAATGCATTTCATGAATCCAGTTCCGATGATGAAATTGGTTGAAATTATTCGTGGTTACGATACAACAGACGAAGTAACGAAAGCGATTATGGAAATGTCAGAAAAATTAGGAAAAGTTCCAGTTGAAGTGAATGATTATCCAGGTTTTATCGCCAATCGTATTTTAATGCCAATGATTAACGAAGCAATTTATTCTTTATATGAAGGAGTTGCGGGCGTGAAAGAAATTGACGAAGTAATGAAATTAGGTATGGCTCATCCAATGGGACCATTACAATTAGCAGATTTTATCGGTTTAGACGTTTGTTTATCAATCTTAGAAGTGTTGTACGATGGTTTCAAAAATCCTAAATATGCACCTTGTCCATTGTTAGTTAACATGGTAACTGCTGGTAAAAAAGGAGTAAAATCTGGAGAAGGATTCTATGATTATTCAGAATCTAAAAAAGCAGAAAAATTAGCTGCTCAGTTTGCGAAGTAGTTTATCTTACACAAAATAGTCAAAACAAAAAGCGTTACTTTTCGGGTAACGCTTTTTTTTATTTTGATTACTTAATTGCAGCTAAAGCATGTGTGTAATCTGGTTCTTGTCCAATTTCAGGAACTTGTTCTGCATAAGCAACTTCTCCATTTGGATTAATTACTACAACTGCGCGAGATAATAATCCATTTAATGGTCCATCAACCATTTTAACACCATAAGCATTTGCGAATTCTTCATTTTTGAAATCAGATAAAGTGACTACATTATCCAAACCTTCGGCAGCACAAAAACGAGATAAAGCGAAAGGTAAATCTTTCGAAATACATAACACAACTGTATTTGCAGCAGAAGAAACTTCTTTGTTAAAAGTTCGTACAGATTGCGCACAAACACCAGTGTCAACACTTGGAAAAATATTTAAAACAACATTTTTTCCAGCATAATCAGCCAATGTTTTGTCGCTTAAATCTCCTGCTGTTAAAGCAAAAATCGGCGCTTTTTCACCAATTATAGGTAAATCTCCGCCTGTATGAATAGGATTTCCTTTGAATGTAATTTCAGCCATAATTTTTTATTTTATTCTTAGATTTTTAATGATTAAAAGTAACAAAATTCTACGGAGAAAAAAGTATCTTCGCAATAATAAATTGTTACATTACAAATAACACACAAATATTATGCAACTTTCAAAGCGTTTACAGAATTTGAAACCATCTGCAACTATTGCAATGTCTGCGAAAGCAAGAGAATTAAAATCACAGGGAATCGATGTGATTAGTTTAAGTATTGGAGAACCAGATTTCAATACACCAGATTTTATCAAGGAGGCAGCTAAAAAAGCTATCGACGAAAATTATTCAGGATATCCTCCAATTGCAGGGTATGCAGATTTGAAGGAAACAATTTGTAAGAAGTTTAAACGTGATAACAATATTGAATATACAGCAAATCAAGTTGTTGTTTCTACTGGAGCAAAACAATCTATTTATAATGTTTTACAAGCAATTGTAGACGAAGGAACTGAAGTAATTATTCCAACACCTTATTGGGTTTCTTATTCAGATATCGTAGAATTATCAGGAGGAACGCCAGTTTTTGTGGAAGGAACTTTAGAAGCTGATTTCAAAATTACACCAGCACAGTTAGAAGCTGCAATTACAGATAAAACTCGTGCTATTATTTATTCATCTCCTTGTAATCCGTCAGGATCAGTTTACACAAGAGAAGAATTGAAAGGTTTGGCTGAGGTTTTAGCAAAATATCCAGATGTGATTATTATTTCGGACGAAATTTATGAGCACATTGTTTATGGAGATAAAAATGTTTCGATAGCATCTTTCCCAGAAGTTTATAATCAAACAGTAACTGTAAATGGTTTAGCAAAAGCTTTCGCAATGACAGGTTGGAGAATTGGTTTCATTGGAGCACCAGCTTGGTTAGCAAAAGCATGTGAAACGTTACAAGGACAAGTGACTTCGGGAGCAACGTCTATCGCTCAACGTGCGGCAATTACGGCTTTAGAAGCAGATCCAAGCTCAGTTCAATACATGGTTGATGCGTTTGCAGAACGTCGTGAATTGATGTTAGGTTGGGCGAAAGAAATTCCAACACTCAAAGTTAACGAACCAAAAGGAGCTTTCTATTTATTCCCAGACGTTACGGCAACTTTCGGAAATACGTACAATGGTGTTACAATTAACAATGCAGATGATTTGGCTTTATATTTATTAGAACATGCTCAAGTTGCGGTTGTTTCTGGTTCGGCTTTCGGATCTAAAAATTGTATTCGTATCTCGTATGCGGCGTCTGTAGAGGAGTTGAAAGAAGCAATGACACGTATCAAAAATGCTTTAGCATAAGTAGAAAAGCAGATAAAATATCAAAATCCTCAAGTTTTGCTTGAGGATTTTTTTGTAGATGATATTTTCTTCAAAAAAATGTGATTTTAATTTTAATGAATTTCAATTGATTAGCCTATTTAAGCGACTTTTTATTGAAAATATTTCAAAAAAGATTTGTTTTAATCGAAAATAACCTCTTATATTTGCACCACTAAAAACAAGGCGAGGTAGCTCAGATGGTTAGAGCGCAGGATTCATAACCCTGAGGTCGGCAGTTCGATTCTGCTCTTCGCTACAACTTCAAAAGACAAATTCATTATTGAATTTGTCTTTTTTATTATCAATAAATATTATTAGACTTCTGATGATAATCATCGATTAATCCTTTCAAATTCATTAAATTTGCATTCAATTTAGTAACGTTCTAAATAAAATTCAAAAAAATGATTCAAACAGATATAGTTATAATCGGAGCTGGACCAACTGGTCTTTTTGCCGTTTTCGAAGCTGGTTTATTAAAAATGAGATGTCATATTATTGATGCACTTCCTCAACCAGGAGGGCAATTGACAGAATTGTATCCAAAAAAACCAATTTTTGATATTCCTGGTTATCCTTCTGTTGGTGCAGGTGAATTGATTGATAACTTAATGGAGCAAATCAAACAATTTGAGCCAGGTTTTACATTGAACGAACAAGCTGCAACAATCGATAAGCAAGAAGACGGAACTTTTATTGTAACAACAAATAAAGGAACGCAAGTGCAAGGAAAAGCGGTTGCGATTGCAGGTGGTCTTGGATCTTTTGAGCCTCGTAAGCCAATTATCGAAAACATCGAAGCGTATGAAGAAAACGGAGTGGAGTATTTTGTAAAAAATCCTGAACTGTTCCGTGATAAAAAAATCGTAATTGCTGGTGGTGGAGATTCTGCTTTGGATTGGTCTATTTTCTTGGCTGATGTGGCTGCGGAAGTTACGTTGGTACACAGAAGAAATGAGTTCCGTGGAGCGTTAGATTCTGTTGATAAAGTAATTGAATTGAAAAAAGCTGGAAAAATTAATTTGGTTACTCCAGCTGAAATTACTGGAATCAAAGGTGAAGGAAAAGTGGAAAGTTTGGTAATTGAAAAAGAAGGTGAAACTTTTGAACTTGAAACAGATTATTTTATTCCATTGTTTGGTCTTTCTCCAAAACTAGGTCCTATTGCAAATTGGGGATTGGAGATTGAGAAAAATGCAATCAAGGTAAATAATGCGTTAGATTATCAAACAAATATCGAAGGAATTTACGCGATTGGAGACGTAAATACTTATCCAGGAAAATTGAAATTGATTTTATGTGGTTTCCATGAAGCAACGTTAATGTGTCAGTCTGTTTACAATAGAATGAATCCTGGGAAAAAATTTGTCTTGAAATACACAACTGTTTCTGGTGTTGATGGTTTCGACGGGACAAGAAAAGAAGCCGAAAAAGCGGTTGTCAAAGCTATTGACTAATTTTAACAAAATAAATAGAAATATTTTTTAAATCTTTTACGTTTTGCGTAAAAGGTTTTTTTTATTCACATTCACAAGGTTCTCTACTTCGTCTTTTGGCTTCATTGTCCCAAAAAGGATAAAATTTTAATCCAAAATAAAAGTTCGCAGAAGTTAATTTTTTCTGTTTGAAAACGATTGGAATTGCATTATCACTGCCCAAAATTAGAGGGCCAATTCTTACATAACCTCCAAACGTTACATTTTCATAATCATAGATAGAAAGTGAAGGCCCAATTCCAAATCCATCTTTTTGGATAGAATAAGAAGTTTGGAGCACATTGATACGTTTCAAACTATTCTCGAAAACTGGAATTCGTTGCATCCAATTGAAATTTAAATAATGATTTTCGATAATTTTTTTACTTAGATTAAGATGCAAACTTGTTGGTAAACCGATTGAAAAATTATTTCCAGTTTTAGATTTTGTTTCATCACCATAAACTTCTTTGCTCAAAAGTCCTAAATATTGATCAACACTTTCAAATTCAACTCCATCTAATTTTGGATTATTACGAATTTGAACTCTTTGCGAGGGATTGTAGAAATGATGGTTATCGCCTCTGAATTTTACTAATCCAACATCTAATAAATTTGCCGAAAATTTGAAATCATATAATTCATCATTCGCTCTTCTGTTCACAAAAGAAATTCCTAAATCTATTCCAACTCCATTTCCTCTATTTCGTAAAACATATTTATCTCGATCAAAATCATAATTGGTAGAATATCCTGCTTTTATATCATAATTTGACGCATAAATATTTGCATCAGGATTGTCGATTGTACTTGTTATAGTTGGTTCAGCTTCTAATTTTATCGCGTTTTTACTTTTGATATACGCGCCATCTAAACCCAAAAGATATTTAATATTTGCCCCAATAATAACTTCAGAAGTATTAGTTGTATACAAATTTGTCGCAACATTTAAGCCTAATTCAGCCCAATTCATTGCATTTGTCTTTGTAGGTTCAAACTCATAATTTTTTGGTTCTATTTCATTCTGATTACTAAAACGAAAATAATTATCTAAATCTTTAATAGAACCTTGTGTACGAAGTCGGGTGAAAATTCCAAGACGATAAGTTTGATTATTAATTTTCTTTTTAAAAGAAACGGAAGGTCCCAGAAAATCATTTTCCAAATGATAAGAAATCGTATTTCTAGTTGCGAAATCTAAAATATTAGAATGCGTTTCTCCTCTTATTCCAGCTTTTATATTTGCTGATTTTGTTTCACCTTTTATTAAACCTAATACGTTTTGATCGGATACGTAAGCGTAATCATTTCTGAATAAAATATCCTCAGAAATAATATTAATATCCCATTTATTCGGGTTAAAATATGAAGTTGTCGGAGAAAAAACACTACCGTTAATCCCGCTATATTGATCATTACTAAAAGATAAAATATTTTGTCCAAACGTAAATCCTGAACAAAAAATAACGGTTAATAAAAGTTTTTTCAAATTGTAAATCTTCAGCAAAAAGTGGACAGTTAAGACCTAAAAATTAAGTTAGTGTTTTCATTAAAACATTAACTTTAATTATGTCAAATTCTAAAAAGAAAACTCCAGAAAAATTTGTAAAAGATATTCGTAATAATACACGAAGAATTTTTACAGCTGAACAAAAGATATTAATCGTAATGGAAGCTTTACGAGCAGAGACTTCTGTTGCTGAACTATGTCGAAAATATTCGATTTCACAATCTCAATTCTATAAATGGAATAAAGAGTTTTTGGAAGCTGGTAAAAAGCGACTTTCAGGCGATATAACACGTGAAGCAACGAGCAATGATGTTTCTGATTTACGTAAAGAAAACATGCGTTTAAAGGAGATTGTAGCCGATTTAATTGTTCGCTATGATATCGTAAAAAAAACCTTGGACTCATTGGATTAATTGGTAAATTCAAGAAATATATGCGATTATCAGCAAGTGAAAAATACGAGATTATTGAAGTTGTTACACGTTCAGAAATCGGTGTTAAACGGACTTTGGATGAGTTTGGTATTTCCAGAAGTACATTTTACAAATGGTATTCTAATTATCTTGAAAATGGATTTGAAGGTTTAGAATCAAAACGTCCATCTATTCATCGAAAATGGAACAGTATTCCCGAATCTCAGAAAGATTTGATTGTAGAATTAGCCTTAGATTATCCAGAATTATCGGCTAGAGAATTAGCATTTAAAATGACGGACGAATTAGGTGTTTTTATTTCAGAATCGAGCGTTTATCGGATATTAAAGCAAAGAGATTTGATTTCTGCACCCAATCATATCTTAATTTCAGCAGCAAATGAATTCAACGACAAAACCAATTTTGTGCATGAAATGTGGCAAACAGATTTTACATATTTCAAGATTATTGGTTGGGGATGGTATTATTTGAGTACTATTTTGGACGATTACAGTCGCTATATTATTCATTGGGAGTTGTGCAGCTCGATGAAGGCTGAAGATGTAAAAAGAACCGTAAAAAAGGCAATTGAAAAGGCTCAAATTAAAACCAAACAGAGACCAAAATTATTGTCAGACAATGGACCTTGTTATGTTTCAAATGAATTAAAAGATTATTTGAAAAATACTCAAAAAATGAAACATATACGAGGAAAACCGCTTCATCCTCAAACGCAAGGAAAAATTGAACGTTATCATAGAACAATGAAAAATGTGGTAAAACTGGATCATTATTATCATCCTGAGGAACTAATTTTTGCCCTCGAACATTTTGTCGAAAATTACAACAATCGTAGATATCATGAGGCTTTGAATAATCTAACTCCTGCCGATATGTATTTCGGAAGAGCAGATAAAATATTGGAAAAAAGAGCAATTATTAAACAAAAAACAATCGCTAAAAGAAGGCAATTGTATTTTCAACAAAAAATTATAAATTTATAAAAAAAACACTCTCTTAATTTTTTAACTGAAATGTCTCATTTGTTTTGAAAACGTACAGCCATATATTTTATAATCTATTTCGTGTGAATTCATTTTTTTAATTTTACTAATTAGTCGACAAAATTCGTAATTCGTAACAGTTCTTATTTAAAATTAGTATTAAATATGAACCAATGAGGTATATTCTTTTTTTGAAAGTAAACAATCCGTATTTTTGTTTAACTTGAAAAAGTATTATGGCAGATATTAAAATTACAATTATAGATAGAGAAGGTGTTTCGCATGAAGTTGACGCGCCTACTGATATGAATATGAATATCATGGAGCTTGTGCGCGCCTACGAATTAGCACCAGAAGGAACCATTGGTATTTGTGGTGGAATGGCGATGTGTGCCTCTTGTCAATGTTATGTGTTGACTCCAGAAATTCAATTACCAGAAATGACGCCTGATGAAGATGCAATGTTAGCAGAGGCATTTAATGTGAAAGATAATTCACGTTTAGGTTGTCAGTTACATCTTTCGGATGAAATGGATGGATTGGTTGTTGAATTAGCACCAGAATATTAAATTTTAGTTTTACGTGGTACGTTATAAGTTCTACGTCACAATTTTGTTATTATCGTTTAGCGTAAAACGTTTAGCGTAAAACGTTTAGCGTAATACTTAAAACTTATTAAATGAATCAATTAGATAAAAGACTTTTTTTGTTAGATGCTTATGCCTTAATTTTTAGAGGATATTATGCATTTATCAAAAATCCACGAATCAATTCAAAAGGGTTCAATACATCGGCAATTATGGGATTTACAAATTCCTTGTTCGATGTTATTCGCCGTGAACAACCAACGCATTTAGCAGTTGTTTTTGATGTTGGTCAAGCAACAGTTCGTACGGTGGATTTTCCTGAATATAAAGCAAATCGTGATGAAACGCCAGAAGCGATTCGTCAAGGTGTTCCGTATATTCAAGATATTTTACGTGCGTTAAAAATTCCAGTGCTTTTTGCCGAAGGTTATGAAGCAGATGATGTAATTGGAACTTTGGCTCAAAAAGCTGAAAAAGCTGGTTATACAACCTATATGGTAACGCCTGATAAGGATTTTGCGCAATTGGTAACAGATAAAATCAAGATGTATCGTCCTGCTGCAAACGGAAAAGGTGTGGAGATTTGGGGAATTGAAGAAGTCAAAGAAAAATTTGAAATCGATGATCCAATTCAAGTGATAGATTATCTTGGAATGATGGGTGACGCTGTCGATAATATTCCAGGTTTACCAGGTATTGGAGCGAAAACGGCAAGCAAATATTTGAAAGAATTTGGTTCGATGGAAGGACTTTTAGCGAATACAGATAAGCTGAAAGGAAAAGCCAAAGAAAAGATTGAAGAAAATAAAGAACTTGGAATTCTTTCGAAAAAATTAGCCACAATTATTACAGATGCTCCAGTTGAATTTGATGAAGAAGATTTAACGGTTTGTCCACCAGATATTGAAAAAGTTACTGAACTTTTCACGGAGTTAGAATTCCGTAGAATGTTAGAAACGGTTTACAGAATTTATGGTTTGGATGCTTCTGGAATTATCAAAGAAGCGCAAGAAGAAATTTCTGCGGCAAGTCAGATTTCTTCAAATCAAACGCAAACGGCTCAACAATCTTTGTTTGATTTTACTTCTGATGAAGAGATTATTCCTCAAAATTCTGCGTTTACAGATATTTCAACAACGAATCATTTATATCAATTAATCGATACAAAAAAAGGTCGTGAAATTTTATTACGAAATATTCTAAAACAAAAAGAAGTGACGTTCGATACGGAAACAACTTCTTTGGACGCTTTAGAAGCTGAATTGGTTGGAATTTCATTTTCTTGGGAAAAAGGAAAAGGTTATTATGTGCCTTTTTCAGCTGATTTTGAAGAAACGAAAACAATTATCAACGAGTTTAAACCATTTTTTGAAGATGAATCAATTTCGAAAATTGGTCAAAATCTAAAATATGATATTAAAGTTTTAAACAAATATGACATTGTTGTTTTAGGTCAGAATTTTGATACGATGATTGCGCATTATTTGATTAATCCAGATATGCGTCACAATATGGATGTGTTGTCAGAAACATATTTGAGCTATCAACCAGTTTCAATCGAAAGTTTGATTGGAAAAAAAGGAAAGAATCAAAAGAATTTCCGTGATGTTCCGTTGATGGAGCAAACTGAATATGGAGTAGAAGATTCTGATATTACAAATCAATTGAAAAATCTTTTCGAACCAGAATTAATCAAAGCAAATACACACAAATTATTCACTGATCTTGAAATGCCATTGATGCAAGTTTTGGCTGATATGGAATTGGAAGGTGTTAATTTGGATGTTCCGTTCTTGAAAGAACTTTCAGTTAAACACGAAGCGAAATTAAGAGAATTGGAAGCAAAAATTCAGGAAGATGCTGGAGAAGAATTCAATCTTAACTCGCCAAAACAATTGGGAGAAATCTTATTTGATAAATTACAATTAGATCCAAAAGCGAAGAAAACCAAAACAGGTCAGTACGCAACAGGAGAAGAAATTTTATCGAAATTGAAAGATAAACATCCAATTATCAATGATATTTTAGAGTACCGTCAATTACAAAAATTAAAATCGACTTATATTGATGCGTTGCCAGAATTGGTGAATCCAAAAACTGGTCGCGTGCATACAACATACGCGCAAACGGTTGCTGCAACGGGACGTTTGTCTTCTGTCAATCCGAATTTACAAAACATTCCGATTCGTTCAGAAGAAGGTCAGCAGATTCGTAAAGCCTTTGTTGCACGAGATGAAAATCATGTGATTATTTCTGCCGATTATTCGCAAATTGAATTGCGTTTGATTGCGCAAATGTCACAAGATCCTGCAATGGTAGAGGCTTTCAAACATGGAGAAGATATTCATGCTTCTACTGCCGCAAAAGTTTTTAATGTGGCGTTGGATGAGGTGACGCGTGAACAACGTAGTCAGGCAAAAACGGTGAATTTCGGAATTATTTATGGTGTTTCGGCTTTCGGTTTGGCAGATCAAGCGAATATTTCTCGTAAAGAAGCCAAAGCATTGATTGATGCGTATTATGAAACTTACCCAACGTTGAAAGCGTATATCGAAAAACAAGTTGAGGTGGCTCGTGACCAAGGTTTTGTAGAAACGTTAATGGGACGTCGCCGTTATTTGAAAGATATCAATTCGAGAAATGCAGTAGTGCGTTCGCATGCTGAGCGAAATGCTGTAAATGCACCAATACAAGGAACTGCGGCTGATATCGTGAAAATGGCAATGATTCAAATTCAGAAAGAATTGAAGAAAAATTATAAAACCAAAATGATTTTACAAGTGCATGATGAGTTAATTTTTGATGCACCAAAAGATGAGGTTGAAAAAGTTTCTGAATTAATCAAATCGACTATGGAAGCTGCAATGCAAATGGATGTTCCGTTGATTGCAGAAGTCGGAGTAGGAGCGAATTGGTTAGAAGCTCATTAGAAAAATATTATTTACAATAATTATAAAGCGTTACTTTTTAGTAGCGTTTTTTTTTGTTAAAATATCTATAAAATATTCTGATTAACAAATTCTTAACGAGATTAAAATATATCTTTAATTCATTATTGATTTTAAATTATATGAATAAAATATTTTACTTATTTACATTGTTTACGATTTGCTTAAATGCGCAAATTGTAAATTTAAAAATATTAGATCTTTCTGATAATTTTCCATTGGACGATGCCGATGTATATTTCAAAAATTCAACAAAGAATTTTATTTCGGATATGGAAGGAAAAGCTATTGTTGATTTGAGTAATGTTTCGCAAACAGATGAATTAATCGTGTCGAAAAAAGATTACCAAGATGCAGTAATCAAAGTTTCAGATTTGAAATCAGATATGGTCGTTAAACTTGAGAAAGTATCCGAAGTTGAGTTAAAAGAAGCTTTTGTAACGAACCTGAAAACTGAAGATATTTTGAAAAAAGTTTACGATAATTATGACAAAAATTTTAAGGTTGATGAATATTATTTCTTAGTCAATTTTCAACAAAATTTATTATTTAACAATATCTATCAAGATTTTATTGATACAAATTTACAATTCAAATTCAAACGTGGTGATTTGAAAATCAAGTCGAACGGAATTGTGAATAATGAAATAAAAAGTGGTTGGCAACCAAATGCAAATATAAAATTATCAGAATATTTGAAGAGCTATTATTTGAAAGATGTTTATATTCAGTTATTTGTGAATAAACTAAATGATAAGTCTTTATTAGAAAATAATTTAACTATAACAAAATATGCTGATTCTTTTGTTTATGAAATTCACTTGAAAACGAGTTCAACTGATTATTATTTAATTATTGATAAGAAAACATTTGCAGTGATAGAATTTTCTTTAATATCTTATAATCGTGATAAAGAAGTTTCTCCCAATAATTTTTTGCGTGAAGGAAAAGTTTTTTATAAATATCGTCCTCATAAAGGGAATTGGGTTTTGAAGGAAACTTCTGCAATTTGGAATGTGACTTATGAAAAAGAAAATGAAAAAACCGATTTAGACATGAATTTTAGTATAATTGTGAATGATTATAGTTTAAAACCTTTTCCTGAATTCAACAAATCGGTGAATGAGAAAATGGACATTCGTAGAAGTTTTAAATAATCGATTTATGAAGAAGATATTTTACTTATTTACATTGTTTACGATTTGTTTAAATGCGCAAATTGTAAATCTAAAAATATTAGACCTTTCTGATAATTTACCACTTGATGATGCCGATGTATATTTCAAAAATTCAACAAAGAATTTTATTTCGGATATGGAAGGAAAAGCTATTGTTGATTTGAGTAATGTTTCGCAAACAGATGAATTAATCGTGTCGAAAAAAGATTACCAAGATGCGATCATCAACGTTTCTGATTTGAAATCTGAATTAACAATTAAACTTGAAAAAGTATCCGAAGTTGAATTAAAAGAAGCTTTTGTAACGAATTTAAAATCTGAGGATATTTTGAAAAAAGTAATTGAGAATTATGATAAAAACTTTAATACAGAACAGCATTTTTATAAAGTAAACTTTGTACTTGATGCAATAATGGATTCTGTTAATAGAGATATGATTGATGTTGATTTACAGTTCCGTTTCAAAAAAAATAATTTAAAAATACATTCAAATAATGTTGTGAATAGAAGAATTGTTGGAGAAGGAAGGCAATTAACATCATTGTATCATATGAATGAATATTTTAACCATATTTCTTTGTTGGAATTTGTCAAGAAAATGCAAGAAAGAACATCTGAAAATAAATATGACGAAAAAGTTATCATTTCTAAATATGCAGATAAGTACATGTATGAGATAGAATTGAAAAATCCAAAAGTTAATTTTGTTTGTAATTTTCTGATTGATAAAGAATCGTTTGCAATTGTAGAAAGTTTTACGAAAAGAGAAAATGAACATTCTGAGAAATTTGGATATACAATCCATAATAATGAGGTGATGTATAAATACAGACCCTATCAAAATAAATGGATTTTAAAGGAGAGTTTTAGAAATTGGAATTCAACTTTCTTGGAGAAAGATAAAAGTCAACATACAAATGACATGAAAATAAAGCTCGAAGTCAAAGATTTTAGCATACAACCATTTCCTGAATTCAACAAATCGGTGAACGAAAAAATGGATATTCGTAGAAGCTTTAAATAAAAAAAATCCAAGAAAATTATTTCTTGGATTTTATATTTTATTCAGTCTTTGGTTTGCGAACCACAGGTAAAATTTCACCTTTTTCTAAGCAATATTTTTGAACATCTTCCGACGGAATTTGTTTTGTGTAATCTACTTTTTCGACGATAAAACCTACATCTTCCAAACGTCTGTAATAATCTAAACCATAGACACGAACGTGATCGTATTGTCCAAATTTTTCTTTACGTTCTTCTTTTGTTGTAACCGTTGGATCTTCGTACGTTACATCACGTTGATACGAAATCGGAACTTGCAGAATTCCCCAACCTCCTGGTTTCATGACACGAAATAATTCGCTCATCGCTTTGTGATCGTCAGGAATATGTTCCAAAACGTGATTACAAAAAATGATATCAAATGTATCATCACCAAAAGGTAAATCGCAGATATCTGCTTTTACATCTGCCAAAGGCGATTCTATATCACTTGTGATGTATTCTAAATTCTTCATCGCACGAAAACGTTTGATAAAAGATTGCTCTGGAGCAATGTGCAAAACTTTTGCTTTTTCAGTAAAGAAAGACGTTTCATTTTTTAGGTACAACCACATCAAGCGATGTCTTTCTAATGAAAAAGTTCCGGGTGAAAGTACATTATCACGCTGTTTTTCGTAACCATAAGGCAACAAACTATAATAACCTTGTCCATCAATTGGGTCTACGAAGCGATTTCCTTTCATAAACCAAACTAAAACAGGACGAATAATATAACTACCTTGTATTAATAAAGGACGAGGTAGAATATTCATAATTTTTTTTAAAAGCTTTTTCACAAAAGTTTTCTTAAGGTTTGAATAAAAATGGTTTTTCTTCGTCAGATACGATTCCTAAAGCATCGTAAATAAACTGATAAGTTGACAATAATTTTGGTTCGCCATCTACCACACAAACATCGTGTTCGAAGTGAGCCGAATATTTATCATCGCGCGTTGTAACCGTCCAGCCATCTGGATGAAAGAAGACTTTTTCAGTTCCCATATTTACCATTGGTTCAATAGCTAACACCATTCCTTCTTCAATTTTTTTACCAGATCCACGACGTCCATAATTAGGAACTTGCGGTTCTTCGTGCATTTTACGACCTAATCCGTGTCCAACTAATTCACGAACGATTCCGTAACCTTCT
Organism: Empedobacter sp. UBA7611; assembly: GCF_002484365.1. NCBI lineage: Bacteria > Pseudomonadati > Bacteroidota > Flavobacteriia > Flavobacteriales > Weeksellaceae > Empedobacter > Empedobacter sp. UBA7611. The sequence goes on along the minus strand of NZ_DLJR01000051.1, from coordinate 62,434 downwards.
TTTTCACAATATTGTTGAATTGCAAAACCGATATCACCTACGCGATTACCTTTTTTCATTTGTTCTATTCCTTTGAACATAGATTCTTTTGTAATGCGTAATAATTTTTCAGTTTCAGCATCTACTTCACCAACTGCAAATGTATAAGCGTGATCTCCGTAAAAATCATTCATATAAACACCACAATCTACCGAAACAATATCTCCTTCGTTAAGTGGTTCATCGTTTGGAATTCCATGAACAACTTGTTGATTTGGAGAAATACAAAGGTTTTTAGGGAAATCGTATATTCCTAAAAATGCGGGATACCCACCATTGTCGCGAATAAATTCGCCTCCTAATTTATCTAAATGATTGGTTGTAACACCAGGCATTACTTCTTTGGCTAACATACCCAAGGTTTTTGAAACCAATTGAGCGCTTAGGTACATTAGTTCTAATTCTTCTTTACTTTTTAAATGTATCATAATCCGAAAAATCCTCTTTTCTTTTTCTTCTCAGGAGCTTTTTGTCCGTTTGCGTGAACACTTAATTCAATCTTTTTTGTAATGATTTGATAAACGTCACTCCAACCTGGGAAACCTCCTAAATTTCTATCGTCGATAAAGATATCGGCATTTATTTTTCGACTTTGCGTATTTTTATCAAAATCCTCTCCGTCAAAACTATTGTTGATGGCATAAAACTCAATTCCATTTTTTTTACAGAATTCTACAGCCTCATCTAAGTATTTACCACTACGATAAGTCCATAAAGTAAGGCGATATCCGTCGTTTTGTAATTGTTTCAATGTTTCGAAAGCGAAGATTTTAGCTTTTCCAATTTCTGGATATTTATCATCTACCACAGTTCCATCAAAGTCAACAGCAATAATTTTATTAATCATGTTTGTAAGTATTTAAAGTTATTTAGGTTATTTTTTTTGAACAATAATGTTTCCGGTCATTTCAGTTGGAATTTCAATTCCCATCAAAGTTAAGATAGTTGGTGCAATATCTCCAAGTTTACCATGTTCAACATTCCATTCGATATTTTTCTGAGCCAAAATAAATGGAACAGGATTCGTTGTATGTTGCGTATTCGGTGATCCATCTTCGTTCATCATAAAATCTGAATTTCCGTGATCAGCCAAAATCACCACATTGTAACCATGTTCTAAAGCTGCATTTATAATTTTTTCCGCACAAGAATCTACTACTTCAGCAGCTTTTATTGCCGCAGACATAACACCTGTATGTCCAACCATATCTGTATTAGCGAAGTTAAGACAAATGAAATCCGCTGATTCTTTTTCGATTTCTGGTACAATTGCATTTGTAATATCATATGCTGCCATTTCTGGTTTCAAATCGTAAGTCGCAACATCTCTTGGCGAAGCACATAAAATACGAGATTCACCAACGAAAGGTTCTTCGCGACCACCATTGAAAAAGAAAGTTACGTGTGGATATTTTTCAGTTTCAGCAATACGAATTTGCTTACGACCAACATTCGCAATAACTTCTCCTAACGTATTTACAATATTTTTCTCGTCAAAAATTACCGCAACTCCAGTATATGTAGCATCATATTCTGTGAGAGTGATATATTTTAGATTTAATTTATGCATTCCAAATTCTGGAAAATCATGTTGCGTTAAAACTTCTGTGATTTCACGTCCACGATCAGTTCTAAAATTGAAACAAATCACTACATCATCATTCTCGATTTTAGCTTTTGGCTGATCATTTTCATCCGTTACAATAATCGGTTTGATGAATTCATCTGTCACGCCTTCATTATAAGATGCACGAATTGCTTCTAATGGATTTGTTGTTGTTTCACCAACTGCATTTACCATTGCATCGTATGCTAATTTCACGCGTTCCCAACGTTTATCACGATCCATTGCATAATAACGACCAGTAATCGAAGCGATTTCTCCTGTTGATTTTGTCATGTGGTTCATCAATTCTGTGATAAATCCTTCGCCAGATTTTGGATCGGTATCACGACCATCTGTGAAAGCATGTACAAAAACATTTTGTTGTAAACCTGATTGATTTGCTGCATCTAACAAACCTTTCAAATGATTGATATGTGAGTGTACACCACCATCAGAAACTAAACCGATGAAATGTACTTTTTTGTTATTCTCTAAAGCATATTGAAAAGCATCTTTTAAGATAGGTTCGTTTTGTAACGTTCCGTTTTCAGCCGCCATATTGATTCGAACTAAGTTTTGGAAAACTACGCGTCCAGCACCCAAGTTCATATGTCCAACTTCCGAATTACCCATTTGTCCTTCTGGTAAACCAACGGCTAAACCAAACGTATCCAACGTAGAATGTGGAAATTTCTCGAAACAGCTATCTATAAAAGGTGTATTTGCTTGCGCGATTGCAGAAACAGCAGGGTTTGGTCCAATTCCCCATCCGTCCAAAATCATTAATATTGCTTTATTGTTCATTTTTCTTGTAATAATTAAGCCCAAAGATAAGCATTCCTTGGGCTGAAAGTTTATTTTTTGTATGGTTTAATTTGCGACTTCACTGATGAATTTGATACGCATTAAACGTAATTCTTCTTCATCATAATCGTCACCAAATTCATCTAACAATGATGACATTGAGTCAGAATCTGCGTCCATCAAGAATTCATAAATTTCCTCTTGTTGATCTTCGTCCAAAACTTCGTCAATGTAATAATTGATATTTAATTTTGTTCCTTGATAAACGATACTTTCCATTTCTGAAAGCAAATCGCTCATCGTCATATTTTTTGCTTCCGCAACATCTTCAAGATTTAATTTTCTATCTGTTGATTGAATGATATAAACTTTGTGACTCGATTTGTCCGCAACTTGTTTAATCACCATATCTTCAGGGCGAATAATGTCGTTGTCTTTTACATATTGCGCAATAAAATCTACAAATTCTTTTCCGAATTTCTGAGCTTTTCCTTCTCCAACTCCAAACACATTTGTTAACTCCTTAACAGTTGTTGGATATTGCATTGTCATATCATCTAAACTTGAGTCTTGGAAAACTGCAAAAGGTGGAATCTGATGTTTTTTAGAGATTTTTTTACGTAAATCTTTTAATTGTTTCAACAAAACATCATCAAAAGCAATAGGAGCAGAAGACGTTTCTTCTTTATCAAAGCTACCTTCTGATAATAATTTTTTGAAATCAATATCTTCGGCAATTTCAAAAGAAGTTGGCTTACTAATGAAATCTTTTCCAGATTTGGTAATTTTTAAAATACCATATGATTCGATTTCTTTCTCTAATAAATTACGTACAATTAATTGGCGTAAAATAGATTTCCAATAATAATCTTCTTTTGCTTTTCCAATTCCGAAGAAATCTTCAGAGCTCAAATTATATGATTTTGTAATAGAAGTTTCTTTACCAACTATAACATTTACAACATCATTTAATTTTAATTTTTGATTTGTTTTCTGAACAACATCTAATGCAATTACTGCATCATCTTTTGCCTCAATCATTTTTTTAGGATTGCGCATATTGTCGTCCATATTTGCCCCTTCGCCGTTTTTGTCGTCGAATTCTTCTCCAAAATAATGTAACAAAAATTTACGACGCGACATCGAAGTTTCGGCATATGCTACAACCTCAGAAAGTAATTGCATTCCAACTTCGCGTTCTGCAACAGGTTTACTTGCTAAGAATTTTTCTAACTTTTCGATATCTTTATAATCATAGAAAGCAATACAAACACCTTCACCACCATCGCGACCTGCACGACCAGTTTCTTGGTAATAACTTTCTAACGATTTTGGCATATCGTAATGCATTACAAAACGTACATCTGGCTTGTCAATTCCCATTCCGAAAGCAATTGTAGCGACAACGACACTTGCATCTTCCATCAAAAACATATCTTGATGTTTGCTACGTGTTTTGGCATCTAAACCTGCGTGATAAGGAATAGCATTGATTCCGTTTACTTGTAAAAGTTGCGTAATTTCTTCAACTTTTTTACGACTCAAGCAATAAATGACACCAGATTTACCATCGTTTTGTTTGATAAATTTGATGATTTGTTTGTCTTGATCAACCTTTGGGCGGATTTCGTAAAATAAATTCGTACGATTAAAAGAATCTTTAAAAACTTTAGCGCTTTGCATTCCCAAAGTTTTCTGAATATCTTCTTGTACTTTTGGTGTTGCTGTTGCAGTTAAAGCAATAATTGGCGCATCACCAATTTTGTTGATAATCGCTTTTAGATTACGATATTCTGGTCGAAAATCGTGTCCCCATTCAGAAATACAGTGCGCTTCATCAATAGCAAAAAAAGAAATTTTTACCGATTTAAAGAAATCGATGTATTCTTCTTTTGTCAAAGATTCGGGTGCAACGTACAACATTTTAGTTACCCCATCTTTAATATCTGTCATAACTGTTTTCGTTTCTGACTTGTTTAAAGATGAGTTTAATACGTGGGCAATTCCATCATTTTCAGAAATTCCACGTATAGCGTCTACTTGATTCTTCATCAGCGCGATTAAAGGGGACACAATAATCGCGACTCCATCTGACATTAATGCCGGTAATTGATAACATAAAGACTTACCTCCTCCAGTTGGCATCAAAACAAATACATCTTCTTTATTTAGTAAGCTTGTAATGATTTCGTGCTGCTGTCCTTTAAATTGGTCGAAACCAAAATATTTTTTTAGGTAAGATGTTAAGTTTTTCGAAGTGGCTTCCATCTACACAAAAGACTAAAATTAATATTATAAATTAAATAGTTCCTATATTTGATAACTCTTAAATATACACATAAATTTTATATGATTTATATATAATTGAGTGTAAATAAAAAAGGAGAGTAAAAGTACGAAAAATTTTAAAAATAGACAATAGAAATTTTATTGTGGAAAATTCAGAATTAATACAAATAGCGCAAGGGGTATTTCGAGAAGAAATTCAAGCGCTGGAAGCAATAGCTTCTCGTATTAGCGAGTCTTTTGTTGATGCGGTAAATGCGATATATAACACGAAAGGAAAGTTGGTAGTTGTTGGAGTAGGAAAGAGTGCACACATTGCAAATAAAATTGTAGCAACCTTAAATTCTACCGGAACTCCAAGTCAATTTTTACATGCGACGGAAGCTATTCATGGCGATTTGGGTCTTGTACGACCAGAAGATGTGGTGATTTGTATTTCGAAAAGTGGAAATACGCCAGAGATTACATATTTGGCTCCGATTCTTAAACAATATGCATCAGTTTTGATTGGTTTAACATCAAATTTGAAATCAGAATTAGCAAAAAATTCAGACATTGTTTTGGATGTTAATATTGATAAAGAAGCTTGTCCCGTAAATTTGGCACCAACAACTTCTACAACGGCTCAATTGGTAATGGGTGATGCATTGGCGGTAGCTTTGATGAAATTGAGAGCGTTTACACAAAACGATTTTGCAAAATATCATCCAGGTGGAGCTTTAGGAAAACGATTATTGTGGACAGTAGAAAATATTGTTGATCCAGAAAGAAAACCTTCTGTGCATCCAGATTCTTCGATTACAGAAGTCATTAATTCATTAACATCAGGTCGTCATGGAATTACAGTTGTGATTGATAATGATAAAATTGTTGGTGTGATAACAGATGGAGATTTGCGCCGAATGTTATTAAATAATGAAACTTTTGCACATTTAACTGCGAAAGATATTGCTTCAATGAATCCGAAAACAATCAAAAAAGCTGAAAAAGCAAGAGAAGCTTTAGCGATTCTTCGTCACAACAGTATTGGACAATTGGTGGTGGTTGATGAAGAAAATCATTATTATGGAATTTTGGATATTCACTCAATTTTAAACGAAGGAATCGAATAAGCGTATGGCAGATAATACAAAATCGAGTATGTCATTTTTGGCTCATATTGGTGAGTTGAGAGGACATTTGGTTCGTTCTATTTTATCAATTGTGATTACATCTATTGCAGTCGCTATTTATTGGGACGAATTGGTGGAACATGTGATTATGGCTCCATTAAAATCAACTTTTCCAACGTTTGATATTTTTAATCAATTTGGTGAATTAACAGGTTTCGGAAAAATTTATACCGAATCATTTGATATTTCGAAAGAATTGACCAATCTTAATCCATCAGGACAGATCACTTCACAATTTTTTGCAGTAATTGTGTGTGGTGTAATTATCGCAATTCCTTATATTATTTTTGAAATTTGGCGATTTGTAAAACCAGCATTAAAAGAAGCTGAACGAAAATATGCAGGATTTACCATTTTCGCTGTTTCGTTTTTCTTTGTAACAGGAGTCTTATTTAGTTACTATATGTTGCTACCATTGTGTACACAATTTTTATTCACTTACGATCCTTTTGGTGTAGGAAATACATGGACGTTGCCAAGTTATATCGATTTATTTGTTCAATTATTATTATCGATGGGAGTTATGTTTTTGATGCCTGTTTTCGTTTACTTCTTAACGAGTATTGGAATCTTAACACCAAAATTTTTGAAAGAATACCGTAAACACGCATTTATTGTTGTATTAGTGATTGCAGCTGCAATTACACCAAACGATGTGTACAGTATGATTTTAGTTACAATTCCTCTTTGGTTATTGTACGAACTAAGTGTATTGGTTTCAAATTCAGTTTATAAAAAACAATTGAAAGCGAAAAGTAACGACTTAGTAAAGAATTAACAATGTTATGCTTGCATAATAAAATAAATTAGTTATTTTTACATAAAAGAAAAAGTAAACACAAAATTATGAAGATATTAGTTTGTATTAGTAGTGTACCAGATACTACAGCAAAAATCAACTTCACAGCTGACGGAAAATCATTTGATAAAAATGGTGTTCAGTTCGTTATTAACCCGCACGACGAATTTAGTTTAAATAAAGCAGTAGAGTTACAAGAAAAACAAGGAGCTACTGTTACAATTTTAACTGTTGGAGATGCAACTGTAGATCCAGTTATGCGTAAAGCTTTAGCGATTGGTGCGAATGATGGAATTCGTATTGATGCTGATGCTCGCGATGATTTCTTTGTTGCTACACAAATCGCAAAAGCTGCTAAAGATGGTGGTTTTGATTTAGTATTGACAGGAAAAGAATCAATTGATTATAATGGAGGTTCTGTACCAGGATTAGTTGCTGCAATGTTAGATTATGGTTTTGTAAACGGATGTATCGGTCTTGATGTAGAAGGTTCTTCTGCAAAAGCTGTTCGTGAAATTGACGGAGGAAAAGAAACTGTAGAAGTTACTTTACCAGCTGTTATCGCAGGACAAAAAGGATTGGTTGACGAGGCTGCATTAAGAATTCCTAATATGCGTGGAATTATGCAAGCGCGTACAAAACAAATCGCAGTTGTTGCACCAGAAGCGACAGAAACTAAAGTTGAAGTTGTTGGTTATGTAAAACCTGCTGAAAGAGGTAATGTAACATTAATCGACAAAGACAATGTAGCAGAATTGGTAAGATTATTACACGAAGAAGCTAAAGTAATCTAATTATTCACCTAAAAAGAAATTAAAAAATGGCAATTTTTGTATACGCAGAGTCACACGACGGAAAATATAAAAAAGCAGGATTAGAAGCAGTTTCTTACGCAAAAGCTACAGCTGATGTTGCTGGAGATACTGTTACAGCAATCGTTTTTGGAAATGCTACTGCTGACGAATTATATAAATATGGAGCATCTAAAGTAGTTAAAGTTGATAATGCAGCTTTAGCAAAATTTGATGCAAATTCTTACGCAAAAGCTTTGGCTGAAGTTGCTCAAGGAGATGTTGTGGTTTTACCATCAACAAACGAAGGAGCGACTATAGCACCAGTTTTAGCATACAAAACAGGAGCATCTTTAGTAACAAATGTAGAAAAATCTCCAACAGCAGTTTCTCCATTCACAGTTGCACGTAAAGCATTCTCTGGAAAAGGAGTAGAAACTGTTGCAGTTTCAGGAAAAGTTGTAGTTACAGTTCTACAAAACGCATTCGGAGCAAAAGAAAATGCAGTTTCAGGTTCAGAAGAATCAGCTTCAGTATCAGTTTCTGATGCAGATGCAAAAGTAAAAGTTGTTTCAACAGAAATGGCTTCTTCTGATAAAATCGATTTGAAAGAAGCGGATATTGTTGTTTCTGCAGGTCGTGGAATGAAAGGTCCTGAAAACTGGGGAATGATCGAAGATTTAGCAAAAGTTTTAGGAGCTGCTACAGCATCATCTAAACCAGTTGCTGATATTGGTTGGAGACCGCATGCTGAGCACGTAGGACAAACAGGAAAAGCAATTGCGCCAAATTTATATATCGCAGTTGGTATTTCAGGAGCTATTCAGCACTTAGCTGGAGTTAATGGATCTAAAACAATTGTTGTCATCAACAATGATCCAGAAGCGCCTTTCTTTAAAGCGGCTGATTACGGAATCGTAGGAGATGCTTTTGAGATTGTTCCTAAATTAACTGAAGAGTTAAAAAAATATAAAGGTCAAGCTTAATCATTTTAAGATTATAAATTCAATCCGAATCATTTAGGTGGTTCGGATTTTTTTTATTCATTAAAAAAAGATTAAATATTCATCAGTTTTTCATAGATTTACGCCCAAATGGACAATTTAATTAGATTAAATATTAAAGGAATATCTTACAGTCAAACTCAGACTGGCGCATATGCGTTGATTCTAGAGGAAAATGTAGGAGGAAGAAAGTTGCCAATTATTATTGGGAGCTTTGAGGCACAATCAATCGCATTAGCTTTAGAGAAAGATATTAATCCACCTCGTCCATTAACACACGATTTGTTTATTTCATTAGGAAAAGAATTTCAATTGAATGTTGATTCTATTTATATTTATAAATTAGAAGATGGTGTTTTTTATTCGAATATTGTTTTTGTGAATGATGATGGACAACGTGCCGAGATTGATTCGAGAACTTCTGATGCAATTGCATTGGCTGTTCGTTTCAATGCACCTATCTATGCCTATGATAATGTTGTAGAAAAAGCTGGAATTCATTTGGACGTTATTGAAGAAGAAGAAAATATACGTCGCGCAGCAAATAACTTCGAAGATGATTTGGATATCTTGGCTGGTTTGGAAAATGATTTGTCTGATATCAACGAATATGAAGGTTGGACAAAATCTGAACTTGAAACTGAGATGGAAAAAGCTGTGAAGAATGAAGATTATGAATTGGCAGCTCGCCTTCGTGATCAAATCGATAACATGGGAAACTAATAACTATTTCAAATAATTATGTCTGTAAAGCTTAGACTTACAATCATGAGTTTCCTTGAGTTTGCGGTATGGGGAGCATACCTAACCTCTATGGGAAATTACTTAGGATCAGTTGGCTTAGGTCCAAAAATTGGTCTTTTTTACGCGATGCAAGGTATTGTGTCGATTTTTATGCCCGCAATAATGGGTATTGTAGCGGATAGATGGATTCCTGTACAACGTTTGTTGGGATTGAATCATTTATTAGCTGCGATTTTTATGTTTGCAGCAGGTTATTACGGAATGACAGCTGGAAACGATGTAGATTTTACAACAATCTTCGCACTTTATTCGGTTAGTGTGGCGTTCTTTATGCCAACAATCGCCCTTTCTAACTCAACAGCCTACACAATTTTAAAACAAAATAATTTAGACACAATCAAATCCTTTCCTCCAATCAGAACGTTTGGAACAGTTGGTTTTATTGTAGCGATGTTATTTGTTAATTTCTCTGGATTTAAAGATGGTGTTTTTGGATTTAACTTTTCAAGTGATCCAACATTCGTAAGTTTTCAATCCAATTATTATCAGTTCTTTGTATCTGGATTTTTAGGAGTTATATTGTTTTTATACAGTTTCTTATTACCTAATTGCCCAGTTAACAAAAGTTCTGAAAAACAATCTATTTCTGATGCATTTGGTTTAAAAGCTTTTGCATTATTTAAAGATAGAAAAATGGCAATTTTCTTTATCTTTTCAATGCTTTTAGGCGTTTCTTTGCAAATTACAAATGGATATGCAAATCCATTTATCACAACGTTTAAGGATATTCCAGATTATGCCAATACGTGGGGAGCAAGTAATGCAAATGCTTTAATTTCGTTGTCTCAAGTTTCTGAAACATTGTGTATTTTATTAATTCCTTTCGTGCTAAAACGATTCGGAATCAAAATCGTGATGTTGATGGCAATGGTAGGTTGGGTCTTACGTTTCGGATTATTTGGATTAGGAGATCCAGGATCTGGTGTTTGGATGTTTATCTTATCAATGATTGTTTACGGAATCGCTTTCGATTTTTTCAATGTATCAGGTTCGTTGTATGTAGACAAAGAAACAAACGAAGAAATTCGTTCTTCTGCACAAGGAGTTTTTATGATGATGACCAATGGTTTTGGAGCAACAATCGGAATGTTAATTGCACAATACATCGTGAATCATTTAGTGTATAGTCAAACTGATTTGACATTGCAGCTAGAAGGATGGAGACATTCTTGGTTTATTTTCGCAGGCTACGCATTAGTTGTTACGGTATTGTTCGCAATTGTGTTCAAATACAAACACAATCCAGACGAAGTACAAGATGTAAAACATTAAGGTGTAAAAAATATAAAAGCAAGAATCAAAATTCTTGCTTTTTTTATGCACGAAAGTTTCTAATCTATTCTTTTATACGTCACAAACGAGTAAGCATATGGATGTTTTTCATCTTTTTTGAAATCTTCTCGTTCTACTTCTTCCCATTCGTCCAAGTCTATTTCTGGGAAATAAGTGTCTCCATCAAATTCGTGATGAACTTCTGTGATGTACAAAACATCTGTAAATTCCATCGCTTGTTTATAAATATTTCCACCACCAATAATGTAAATATCATCGTCAATTTTTTTTGCAGCTTCTATTGCTTTTGCTAAAGATGAAGCAATTTCGATACCTTCTGCATTCCAATTCTGATCTCTTGTCACAACAATATTGGTACGATTTGGTAAAGGTCTACCTAATGATTCGAATGTCTTTCGTCCCATAATAATAGGATGTCCAGAAGTTATACTTTTGAAATGTTTCAGATCATTTGGTAAATGCCAAATCAAATCATTTTTTGCACCAATTACGTTGTTGCTTGCTTTTGCTACTACAATGTTTATCATAAGTTATAAGGTAAAAAAAGCTATCCTCTTGCAAGGATAGCTTAACAAATATAATAATTTTAGTGAATTATTTCATTTTATTTATAGCATCTTGTAATTGCTCCACTTGTTTTGCAATAGTTGCTGATTTAATTGTTTTTGCAGCATTCGTTTTTACTTGCAATGCTTTTTCAGCCATCATTTTCACAGCTTGTCCTGCTTGTGGATTTTGTTCATTCAAATATGGATAATAACGCGAATATGTTTTAGCAATTTCAGCCGTTGCATCTGGTGTGTCATTGTTCATAATCCAATTGAAAGCTTGTTCAGCAATTTTTCCTTTTTCTGGATCTTGGAATTTTACGAATTCATACATCGCAGCAGATTCCGAAATTAAAGCAGCTTTATCCAATTGATTATTTTTGATCCAAGTCGGAACTAATGCCATTGCTAAATCTGGTGAACCTTTAATCACTTCATTATCAAGATTAGTTGTTAAATCATTAATTTTTGAAGGATTATTTTTTAAGATTCCAGTTAACGAGGCTCCTTGAACACTAAATGAAGGGCTTTTTGAAGCTTTCTCGAAAATTGCTACATCATAAATATTGGCATCATTCAAAGCACTTAAAGCAGCCGCTTGAACCAATGTTTTAGGATCATTAGAAGCCAATTGTTTTAATTTTGATGAAGCTTTATCAACAATCGTTTTTGATTTTGTGTCCAATTTATGAATCGCATAAATTCTTAATCCATCAAATGAATCATCTAAAGCATTAACCAAGGCATCAGCCGCTTTTGGATTAGTTGCTTGCGCATTTGCCATTGCTTCAATCGCTAATAAACGTGTCGTGTAATTTCCTTTTCCAGCTTTGTATTGCGCAATAAAATCTTCAACAGGTTTTTTATCGTCGATATCTGCTAATAAAACTTGATCCGCATTTGGAATAACGACATCAGGTTTTTGGTTTGCTGCAAATTCGAAAACAGTTTCGGCTTGTTTTGGAACCCAAACTTGTTGACGCGTTGTTTTTCCATTTTCGACAATATCAATCGCAAAAGGAAATTCAAATAATTTTGAAGCATCTTGACGAACAACAACTTTTATTTTTTTATTTGCTGAAGAATAATCTGAAACAACTGTTAATTTTGGATGACCATTTTCGTAATACCATTGATTGAAAAACCAATTTAAGTCACGACCAGAAACTTCTTCCAAAGCCAATCGTAATTGAGCAGATTCAGCTTTTCCGTATTCGTTATCTTTCAAATATTTATTCAAACCTTTGAAGAAAGCATCATCTCCTAAGAAATTTCTCAACATATGTAAGATGATTCCACCTTTATTGTACGAAACGCCATCAAACATGTCTTCGCGAGAATTGTAATGAACTCGAACCAAATTTTTCGTTGGTCCATCGCCTTGTTTATAACCAAACATTTCGTTGTAACGATGCTCATCCGCTTTCTCTTTTCCGTATTTATATTCGAACCATAAATATTCAGAATAATTAGCAAAAGATTCATTCACTGTTAAATTTCCCCAACTTTCTGCCGTAACTAAATCTCCAAACCAATGGTGAAATAATTCGTGCGCAATCACATATTCCGCCGTATTTTCATCGACTAATTGACCAGCTTTTTGCTGAACACCATCATGAAATAAAGAAGCTGTTGTATTTTCCATTGCTCCAGAAACATATTCGCGAGCTGTCATTTGCGCATATTTGTCCCAAGGATAAGGATAGTTTAATTTATCAGAAAAGAACTGAATCATTTCTGGCGTATTACCAAAAATTTGCTTCGCAATATCTTTATATTCTGGCTCTACGTAATAATCAACATTGATATTTTTCCATTTATCATTGATGACTGCGTAATCTCCAATCCCGAAAAAGAATAAATATGGCGCATGTTTTTTATCGAATTTCCAATAATCAGTTTTTGTTCCGTCCGAATTTTTCTTTGAAGATTTCATCGTTCCATTTGATAATGAAACATATTTATCCGGATATGTTAACGTGATTTCTTGTGAAGTTTTTTGATTTGTTTTATCAATTGTCGGGAACCAACAAGAAGAAGATTCTGTTTCGCCTTGTGTCCAAATTTGAGTTGGATAATTTGGTCGATCACCTTTTGCATTGATAAAATAAACACCTTTTGCATCGTTTATCGCCGCACTTCCTTCTTGTTTTACTTCGTTCGGACGCGCTGTATACTTGATGTAAAGCGTATATTCTTGATCTTTTTTGTATTCTTTATCCAAATCGATGACCAATTGTAAATCATCATATTTATAATTTAATTTCTTTTTTGTAGCACCATTCACCAAAGCAACTTCGCTAATCAGCATAGCTTTTGCGTCTAACGTAACTTTGTTTGTTGCATAAAAATGTGGTTTCAGCGTTACCCAAGCTTCACCTAAAACGTGCTCTTTTGTATAATCAAATTTAAGATCCAATTTGGTATGAACAAGATTGTTGATTCGTTCTGCCTCCGCACGATAAATATCTAATTTATTCGTTTGGTTTTCGTTGTAACTCGGTGGTGGCGTCATTACTTGCGCATTAGTAAGACTTGATATAATAAAGGCTGATGAAAGCCAAAGAATGCGTTTTTTCATTGTAAAATTTTATTTCTATTGGTTGATAATTTTCTTGAAAAGTTACAAAAAAAGCCTCCAATTTGGAGACTTTAAGTATATTTTATGATTAAACCGCTACAATTCCTTTGATATGTGGGTGAGCTTGATAATTTTCTAATTCGAAATCTTCGTATGTAAAATCAAAAATGTCTTTTACATTAGGATTGATTTTCATTGTCGGTAATGGAAAAGGTTCACGCGTTAATTGTAATTCAACTTGTTCGAAATGATTTTTGTAAATATGTGCATCTCCAAAAGTATGTACAAAATCGCCAACTTCTAACTCACAAACTTGCGCAATCATCATTTGTAATAATGCGTACGACGCAATATTGAACGGAACACCTAAGAAAATATCTGCACTACGTTGATACAATTGCAACGATAATTTTCCATCATTCACATAAAACTGAAAAAATGCGTGACAAGGTGCTAAAGCCATTTGATCTAATTCACCAACATTCCAAGCAGAAACAATAATTCGACGTGAATCAGGATTGTTTTTTATTTGATTAATCGCAACTTTAATTTGGTCAACAACTTCTCCGTCAGGTTTTCCCCATGAACGCCATTGATGTCCATAAACAGGACCTAAATCGCCATTTTCGTCGGCCCATTCGTTCCAAATTCTAACGCCATTATCTGTTAAATATTTGATGTTTGTATCACCTTTCAAAAACCATAACAATTCGTAGATAATCGATTTTAAATGTAATTTTTTAGTCGTCACCAAAGGAAAACCTTCCGACAAATCGAAACGCATTTGGTAACCAAAAATACTTTTCGTTCCCGTTCCTGTTCTGTCTTCTTTAAAAGCGCCTTCTGCCAAAACCTTTTTACATAAATCGTGATATTGTTGCATTTTGAGTATATTTAACCTTTCAAATTTAGTGAATTTTTTTAGAATGAAAATTAGTTTAATTCTTACAATTTTAGTGCTTTTTATGTTTTTTGCTTCATATAGCAAATCAGATTTTGGACGAAAAATTGCGCAACATTATTATTTTCAAACCTTATTTAATGTTGTTCTGGTGGTTGTTTTTGTGTCAAAAATCATTCATCTCAAACTAAATTTAATCTCAATGATTTCGCTAATTGTCATTGGTTGCATGTTGTATATGAGCTTTCCAAATTATTTACAACAATTGAGAAGAAGGATTGGTAAATAGTTACGTATAATTTTTTTATCTTTGCACTTATGAAAAACGAAGCAGGAATTTTTGGTTTAAGACCAGTAATAGAAGCGATTGAAGCAGGGAAAACAATCGACAAAATTTTTATTCAAAAAGGTTTACAAGGAGAAATTTTTTCAGAATTGAGAAAATTAATCACTGAATATGAAATTCCTGTAAGTTATGTGCCTTTAGAAAAACTAAATCGTTTTACTGGAAAAAATCACCAAGGTGTTTACGCATTCGTTTCTCCAATCGAATTTGATTCAATCGAAAATGTATTACCTCAAATTTGGGAACAAGGAAAAACGCCTTTTATTTTGATTTTAGATCGTGTTTCTGATGTTCGTAATTTTGGTGCGATCGCTCGTACAGCAGAATGTGTTGGTGTTGACGCGATTATTATTCCAGCAAAAGGTTCGGCTTCTGTAAATGCAGATGCGATCAAAACTTCGACAGGGGCGTTGTATAATATTCCGGTTTGTAAAGAAGGAAATTTAGTGAATGTTATTAAATATTTACAATCGGCTGGAATCTCAATTTTTAGTGCTTCTGAAAAATCAGCAGAATTTATTTATGATGCAGATTTCTCTGTTCCTGCAGCTATTGTGATGGGAAGTGAGGAAGATGGTGTTTCGGATTCTATTATTAAAATTTCGGATAAAATTATTAAATTGCCTATGGCTGGACAAACTGCTTCATTGAATGTTTCGGTTGCGGCTGGAGCGATTTTGTACGAAGCTGTTCGCCAAAGAATGTTACAAGATTTATTTTAAAAACATATAACGATGACCTATTCTACTTTTATTGGATTTTTGTTGATTGCGATTAGTATTGCAATGTATTATTTTACGAATTTGGATATTTCGAGATTATTTTCGGATAAAGAATTTTTGGTAGGAATTACTGGAGGTGCTGGTATCGGATTTATTTTGGGAGGATTTTTAGGCTGGCTTTATAAATACAAAGCGGTGAATAAAGCAAATGCAGAGATTGCAAACGAAGAAAAACGTAAAGTTGCAGAACAAAAAGCACAAGAAGCTGCTGCAAAAGAGCAAGCAAAATTGGATGCACAACAAGAAAAAGATGAATCAGGTTTATTGTAAAATATAAATTAGATAAAATAAAAAAACGGTCGAAAATTAATTTTCGACCGTTTTTTTATATTGTATTTCTTGGTAATAAAAACAAGGAACTAAAATCAATAAAAACATAGGCTGAATGAGAAATCTTCTCACATAAAAGAAAATCATTTCGCCTGATGAAAATTGTGTCGAAATCAAATAATTATAGATTGGTAAAAGAACGATTAATCCAATAATCATGATAATGATAGAGAATTTAACGTAACTTTTTTTCCAGAAAATAAACCAAACAATTAATACCGTTAATAATGTATTAATTAGATAGCGAACCATCAGACTTGCGTTTAATTTTGGTAAATCAATTTCAGGAAATTTTGAATGTCCAACAAAATGAAAGTATTCTAAGAAAGGATCATAAAATAAAATATCTTCAAATTTTCGGACTAATATTAATCCAAAAACAAGTAAAACTGCAATTGCATAACGTAAATATTTATTTAGCATTTTGCTTATTGTATTTTGTTACAAAAAATTTGATCCAAACAATCCAAAGAATCACGATTGAACCATAAATAATTGCAGGGAATAGATAATCGTGCGCCATTTTACCATATTCTGCGTGGTATCTAAAAATATAATTTAACAACATAATTCTCGAAATATTCATCACAAAAAGAATTGCTAAACCAGACAAAATAAACAAAAAAGTTTGTTTGAAATTCGTGTAAAAAGCAACGATAAACGCTATGAAAATTATCAAAATAGAAATCGCATTACAACCTTCATTTACAATAGACGCGACTTGTCCGTCCATTACCAAACGCATCCAAGGTTGATTTTCTGCAATATTAGAAAAAGTAAAAAAACCACATTTGTTCAAACCAAAAGCTGTTACATCAGATGTTAATTTTGTAAATGGATCAGGGGTATTGTGCGGTAAATATTGATCCAAATACAATTTATAAGCTAAACTTAAAATAATGTAAGTTCCTAAAAAACGTGCAAGGAATAACAATAAAGGTTTAAATTCTTTCATTTGGTTAAAAAATCTTGAACAAATATAAATGAAAAACGTCAACTTTTGATTAAGTTATGATTAATCAATAAATTTGCTTTTTTAGAAGTAACAAAATGCAAGATTTACATAAACGCGTGGATGTCATAATTGATAGCGCAATTTCTACGGAAGATAGATTACAAAAGATTTGTCAATTGTTGAGTGACGAAGTTGAATACTATAATTGGGTGGGATTTTATTTCAAGAATGGAGATAAAAATGAACTAAAACTTGGACCTTATGTTGGAGCGGCGACCGATCATACAATAATTCCTTATGGTAAAGGAATTTGTGGGCAAGTGGCAGAATCTAACGAAACTTTTGTTGTGCCAGACGTTTATGCACAAGATAATTATTTGGCTTGTTCAATCGAAACGAAAGCTGAAATTGTTGTTCCAATTTTCAAAAATGGAGAAAATATTGGTCAAATTGATATCGATTCGCACAAAATTAATCCGTTTACAGAAGACGATACAAAGTTGTTAGATTACGTTTGTCAGCGAGTTTCAGAAATTATTTAAGCAATGATTGATTTAATTTTAAAATATTTTCCTGATTTAACGGAGAAACAAATCGAGCAATTTTCGAAAGTTGGTGATTTGTACAAAGAATGGAACGATCAAATCAATGTTGTTTCTCGAAAAGATATTGACGAAATTTATACGAATCATATTTTACATTCGTTAGCGATTGCAAAAGTGATGGAGTTTACAGACGGTTCTTCTGTTCTTGATGTAGGAACTGGAGGAGGTTTACCAGGAATTCCGTTGGCAATTTTGTTTCCGAATGTTCAGTTTCATTTGGTAGATTCTATCGGGAAAAAAATCAAGGTTGTAAAAGGTGTGGCTGATGGTTTAGGTTTGACGAATGTAAAAGCGGAACAAAAGCGTGCCGAAGAGTTAACAGATAAATACGATTTTGTTGTTTCTCGTGCGGTAACTGCGATGCCAAGATTTGCGGAATGGATTCGTGGAAAATTCAAAAAAGAAGGGATTAATCCTTTTCCAAATGGTTTGTTGTACCTAAAAGGAGGTGATTTGACAGAAGAATTAGCAGGTTTTCCAAATGCTGTTTTGTTTGATATTCAAAACTTTTTTGACGAAGATTTCTTCGAAACGAAGAAAGTCGTTTATTTAGAAAAGAAAGATATTTAATTTATAGAAATTATATACTTGAAAACCGAAATCAATTTGATTTCGGTTTTTTATTTTAACAATAATCTTGTTTAAACTTTCAAATAGTGATTTTTAATTATTCAGCTATTTTTCTTTTTTTTAAGGTTTAAAAATAATGGTATTTAAAGCTTTGACGTTAATAAAATTGAATAAGCGTAGGTTATAAATGATTTAATGAACGTATGTGAATTTTTAAATCATTATCGAAGTGTTGATAATTTTTAGTCAAAGATTTATAACCTTGATTTTTTTGTTTCGTTTTTTTATCAAGAAAAAAATGAAAATAAAAAGAGATTAAAGAGTTATATCACGTTTTGCTTAGTAAAAAAGTTTAAACACAATAATTATTGAATTAATCCAAAAATTAAATTTTAAAACGTTATTTTATCCAATACTTTAAGTTCTTTTTAAGAGGTTTTCTCGTCAAAATTGACTATATTTGTTTGTTTTAAAAAGTTAGAGACATATTATGAGTAATAACACATATACGGCGGATAATATCCAAGCGTTAGAAGGAATGGAGCACGTACGTCTTCGTCCATCGATGTACATTGGAGACGTCGGAGTTAGAGGATTACACCATTTAGTTTACGAGGTTGTTGATAACTCTATTGATGAAGCTTTAGCAGGATACTGTGATACAATCAAGGTAACAATTTTAGAAGGAAACTCGATTCGTGTCGAAGATAACGGACGTGGTATTCCTGTCGACTTACATAAAAAAGAAGGAAAATCTGCATTAGAAGTTGTAATGACGAAAATTGGTGCAGGTGGTAAGTTTGATAAAGATACGTACAAAGTTTCTGGAGGTTTGCACGGTGTTGGAGTTTCGTGTGTTAATGCACTTTCTAACCATTTATCGGCAGAAGTTTTCAAGAACGGAAAACAATATATTCAGGAATATTCGAAAGGGAAACCTTTGTACGATGTAAAAGAAGTTGGAACGACTGATAAAAGTGGTACAACAGTAACTTTTACGCCAGATGATACAATTTTCCAAGAAGTACAAACATATAACTATTCTACTTTAGCAAATCGTTTGCGTGAGTTAGCTTTCTTGAACAAAGGAATCAATATTGTATTGGTTGATGAACGCGAAAAAGATGCTGAAGGAAATCCTGTTACAGAAACTTTTCATTCTGAAGAAGGATTAAAAGAATTTGTTGAGTTTATCGACGGTAGCCGCGAATCTATTATGGACAAAGTAATCTTTATGGAAGGTGAACGCGATGGAATTCCAGTTGAGGTTGCAATGCGATACAATACATCGTATAACGAAAATGTACATTCGTATGTAAATAACATCAATACACACGAAGGTGGAACACATTTATCTGGTTTCCGTCGTGCATTGACACGTACATTGAAAAAATATGCTGAAGAAAACTTTAATCTTGCAAAAGAAAAAGTTGAAATCGTTGGAGATGACTTCCGTGAAGGATTAACAGCAGTGATTTCGGTAAAAGTAATGGAGCCTCAATTCGAAGGTCAAACGAAAACGAAATTAGGAAACTCTGAGGTTTCTCCTGCGGTTGATAAAATCGTGGCAGAAATGTTAACGAATTTCTTAGAAGAGAATCCAACAGAAGCAAAACAGATTGTTGATAAAGTAATTTTAGCAGCAAAAGCTCGTCAAGCAGCGAAGAAAGCTCGTGAAATGGTACAACGCAAAAACCCAATGGGAGGAAGCGGATTGCCAGGGAAATTAGCGGATTGTTCTTCTCGTAAGCCAGAAGAATCTGAGTTATTCTTAGTCGAGGGAGATTCTGCCGGAGGAACAGCGAAACAAGGTCGTGATCGTCATTTTCAAGCAATTTTACCATTACGTGGTAAGATTTTGAATGTAGAGAAAGCGATGGCACACAAAGTTTTGGATAACGAAGAGATTAAAAATATTTATACAGCTTTAGGTGTAACAATCGGAACTGAAGAAGATTCGAAAGCGCTTAATATTTCGAAATTGCGTTATCATAAAGTTGTGATTATGACCGATGCCGATGTCGACGGTTCTCACATCGCGACATTAATTTTGACATTCTTCTTCCGTTACATGAAAGAATTGATTGAGCAAGGACATATTTATATTGCAACGCCACCTTTATATTTAATTAAAAAAGGAGCGAAAGCAGAATATGCTTGGGACGAAAAAGATCGTGAGCGTTTAACTGCCGAATTCTCTACAGATGGTTCTGGTAAAGGAGTTACAATTCAACGATACAAAGGTCTTGGGGAAATGAACGCAGAGCAATTATGGGATACAACTCTTAATCCAGAGCACAGAACGTTGCGTAAAGTAACGATTGACAATGCGACAGAAGCAGATCGCGTGTTCTCTATGTTGATGGGTGATGATGTACCGCCTCGTCGTGAGTTTATCGAGAAAAATGCACACTATGCAAAAATTGATGTTTAATCGATTTTGAATGATATAAAACAAAAAATCCAGCTTTTCAGCTGGATTTTTTGTTTTACTTTATGAATCTTATAAAAAATGTTACTCAGAAATAATCAAAGTTGTTGGTACATTGGAAATCCAAATGCTTTTTGTTTCGATTAAGTTTTTCCAACTTTCCATACTAATCATCATTAAATCCATTTCATTTAAAAACTCTTTATCCAATTGTTGTTTATACGAAAGACTAATATGATTTGGTGCAATATTCTCGATACTACGAATAATTTCTTTTACTTCTGAATGACGTTTTGTGTAACCGCTTACATCTACAATAATAATTTGCGATTCGCTATTCGAGATTAATCGTTGAGCATATTTCAGTAAATCGGCATCTTTATTTCCGAAAAGAGGTAGAAAAACTTTTTCTGCTTTAGTAAAATTTTTGTCCAAAACAATTCCAACAGGAACTGTTGATTTGTTCAATAATTGTTTCGTTCTTTCGTTGAAAATTGAATGATCAAACATGTTTTCTTTTCCAGTAACTTGACCAATCAAAATATCTGGATCGATAATTTTTGTCGTAAATCCTAAAATATTTCCTAATAACGAACCCGAATAAATAGAATTTCTAACACCCATCAACATTAAATCGTAATCACCTTTTTGTGCAATATCAATTGTCTCAAAAACCATATCTGTAGAAACTTTGAACATTGTCGTTACATCTTGATGTAATTCTTTGGAAACCTCAATAATCGGTTCGAAAATTTCTGCTTCTCTATCTTCAAGATTGAAATGTTGCACTTCGCTACTTTTCATCACATGAATTGCCGAAACAAGTGAGTTTTCGTCTTGTTTTTTGATAAAGCTATTAGCTATTCGTAACAATTCAGCACCTTTTTCAGGTGTTTGAAAATCAATTAATATTTTATATTTCTGACTTTGACTAATTTCAGAAAGTTCATTTTCTATCTTTTGTTTTCGAAAAATCCAATTGATTAAATCTAAAGCTGGACCTGTCATAAAAGTTGTGACCAAAGCCATTATCACCATCATAGCGAAAACTTCTGGTGTTAAGACACCTAAATCATATCCAATGTTTAGCACGACTAATTCCATCAAACCTCGTGTATTCATTAAGGCACCAATGGTCAAACTGTCTCTCCAGTTTTGTCCAACAAATTTAGCGGCTACTGCACTTCCAACAAATTTTCCTGTTACAGCTACCAAAATAATCATTCCCGCAGTTTGCCATAAATGTGGACTATCTAATAATCCAATTTGTGTTCTTAAACCTGTAAAAACAAAGAACAGCGGAAGTAATAAAACCAATGAAACATCTTCTATTTTTTCGATGAATAAATTTCTAAATTTCACATTTTCAGGCATAATTGTTCCAGCTAAAAAAGCTCCAAATAATGCATGAATTCCTATGATTTCACTTAAGTATGAAGAAATAATTAAGACCAAGAAAAAGATTCCAATGATAGGTTTTGTAAGCGTTGTTTTGCTCGAATGTACGTCTGCAATTCTCTTTAGGAAAGGACGAACGAAACGAACCATCGCGATAACGTAAACAATTGCGAGTAAAATAACATACAATGAACTGATGAATGAGCCAGCTTTTACAATGGCGATAACCGCGGCTAATAAACACCAAGCCGTGATATCGTCGGCTGCAGCGCAAGTAATTACAATAGAACCTAAACGAGTTTTGCTAATCCCGCGTTCTTGTACAATACGAGCCAGAACGGGAAAGGCTGTAATACTCATCGAAATTCCGATAAAAAGGGCAAATGATAGAAAGTTAATTCCTTCTGGAGCAAATTCCATATAAATTAATCCAG
This sequence comes from Empedobacter sp. UBA7611, assembly GCF_002484365.1. NCBI lineage: Bacteria > Pseudomonadati > Bacteroidota > Flavobacteriia > Flavobacteriales > Weeksellaceae > Empedobacter > Empedobacter sp. UBA7611. Next base: position 39,955 of record NZ_DLJR01000051.1, on the reverse strand, counting down.
CTAGAGCTAAACCAAGTGTAAATGGAATAATGATACTCGCGTGACTAATAACTATGGCGTCTTGTGCATTTTTCTTTAGCACTTTAAGGTCTAACTCCATTCCGATGACATACATGAATAGAATCAAACCGATTTGACTGATAAATTCTAAGTTTCCTAATGATTCTTTTGGGAAAAGATCTCCGAAAAATTCTGGGAAATGCATTCCAATGAAAGAAGGACCAAGGAAAATACCTGCAATAATTTCTCCAATTACAGTTGGTTGTCCAATTTTATTAAATATCCATCCAAAAACTCTTGCGGTAAATATAATGGTCACAATTTGTGCTAATAAAATAGCAAGAGGGTGTCCAATATTGTGTGTAATACTGTTGATGAAATCATTGAAGTAATTGCTTCCATTTGCAGCATGAACAACATGTTTTCCAGCTTCCATTTCTTCTGCTTTAATCACAATAAAATACATCATGATTGAACAAAGTAGAATGGTTATTATATAAAAAATAGAATTTCTTGTCGATTTTTTCATGGCGTTAATTTTCAACAAAAGTCAGAAATTAATTTACAGAAAAATATCAATATTTTTTAAACTTGAGTAAAATGTAATGAAATGGATTTTTTTTGTAATCAAATTGAAATTTGAGCAATAAAATTAGCTTTGTAAACTTCACTTAACACCAAATTAATTTCTTTATTTTCTTTTGATAAAACATCTAAAGTAACATTGTCTGAGTGAAAATATTTAATATGATGTAAGCTAATTATTTCTCGTTTATTGATGCGAACAAAATCTTTTTCGGGTAACATTTCTGACAATGAATCAAGTGTAATGTTTTTCAAAATCAAGAACGATAAATCTTGATAATAAACCACTTTATCACGGCTGTCAACACTAGAAGTTGTAATGTACAAAATTTGATTAAACTGCAACAAAATTTTTCCTTTATCCGAATTTAATTGTACAAAATTATTTGGTGTCGAAAAATTATTTTGTAAACGTTTTTTTACTTTGTCAACGGCTTGTTGTAAACGCTCTTTTTTGATTGGTTTTTGAATATAATCTGTCGCATCTAAATCAAAAGCATCAACAGCATATTCCTTATAAGCAGTGGAAAAAATAAACGGTTTTTCTTTTAATAAATTAGCGATTTGTAAACCATTAATTTTAGGCATTTCGATATCTAAAATACAAAAGTCAAAATCAAGATTTTCGATTTCGTTAATGAATAATTCAGGATCAACATAAGCTTTCACAACTTCTATGTCTTCCATTTGTTCACACAACATTTTCAGGTACTTTAACCCAAGAATTTCGTCGTCAATTAGTATGCATTTTAGTGTAAAACTCATGTAGATTTATTTTTAAGTTGGCTACAAAAATATCCTGTTCAATAGTTTTAGAAAGTGAAAAATCGTCGTCGTAAACCATTTTCAAGCGGTGTTCTAATGATTGACTTCCATGTCCGCCAGTTTCTTTTTTTAAACTATTTTTTGGAGAAATTTTATTCATTACCTGAATTTGAAATGATTTATTATTCAGTTCAAGCAAAATTTTTATAAATGAATTGGCTTGTTGAAAGTCGGTATGTTTAAAAGCATTTTCAATAAAATCAATACTTAATAAAGGTAAAATAATTTTTTCTTGATAATAAGGTGAAGTTTCATCAATTTTCGTTTTAACTTGAAAATCAAACAAAGGCGAAACTTTTACTTTATTAATTTCAATAAAGTTTTTAGTGAAATCTATTTCATCTTTTATCGTCACAAAATTGTCTTTGCTTTCGTACAAAATATAATCCAATACATTAGCTAATTTATCAATAGTATAATAGGTTTGGTACGCATTGGATTGAATCGAATTGAGAATATTTTTGAACAAATGTGGATTCAATTTTGCTTCGTATGACTCTAGTTTTAACTCGTCAACTTTTGTAGATAAATTGTCTAAACGCTGCGTTTGTTCATGACTTATTTTTTTCTCAGATTTTAATGAATTGATCAAATATGTAATCATAATGATTAGAAAAATAATCAATGCAATAATGAGATAAAGTAATATGGTAGGAAGTTGAATCATGCGAAAAATTCTAACTCAAAGATAGAATAATTTATGAATAAAAAAATCCAGAAAGTAGAACCTTCTGGATTTTTAGAAATATTGTGAAAGAAATTATTAAGCGTAATATTTTGCTTTTAATTCTTTTACTTTTGGATCATCTAAGAATTCATCATACGTCATATAACGATCGATGATTCCATTTGGAGTTAACTCGATAATACGGTTACAAGTTGTTTGAATCAATTCGTGGTCATGAGAACCCATTAAAATTGTTCCTTTGAAATTAACCAAAGAGTTATTTAATGCTGTAATCGATTCTAAGTCTAAGTGACCTGTTGGTTCGTCTAACAATAATACGTTTGCGCGTAATAACATCATACGAGAGAACATACAACGCATTTTTTCACCTCCTGATAAAACAGAAGATTTTTTAAGTGCTTCGTCTCCTGAGAATAACATTTTTCCTAAGAAACCACGCATAAATTCTTCGTGACGTTCATCATCTGATTCTGTATATTGACGTAACCAATCAACCAAGTTGATATCTTCTTTGAAGAAATCTGTATTATCTAAAGGTAAATATGCTTGTGTTGTTGTAATTCCCCAAGTAAAATCTCCAGAATCTGGCTGAGCTTTTCCTGAAAGAATCTCAAAAAATTGAGAAACCGCTTTCGAGTTGCGAGAGAAAATACCAATTTTATCACCTTTTTTCAAGTTGATGTTCGCATCTTTAAATAAAACTTCTCCATCTACAGAAGCAGATAAATTGTTTACTTCTAAGATTTGATCACCAGCCTCACGCGATTGTTCCCAGATAAGTGCTGGATATCGACGAGAAGAAGGTTTGATATCTTCGATATTTAATTTCTCGATCATTTTTTTACGAGAAGTCGTTTGTTTTGCCTTAGCAACGTTAGAAGAGAAACGAGCAATGAAATCTTGTAATTCCTTTTTCTTTTCTTCAGCTTTTTTGTTTTGTTGCGCACGTTGTTTTGCAGCTAACTGAGAAGACTCGTACCAGAATGTATAGTTACCAGAATATAGGTTTAATTTAGAGAAATCTAAATCACAAATATGCGTACAAACTGCGTCTAAGAAGTGACGGTCGTGCGATACAACGATTACAGTATTCTCGAAATTACCTAAGAAATCCTCTAACCATTGAATTGTATTAACGTCCAATTCGTTGGTAGGCTCATCTAAGATTAACACGTCAGGATTTCCAAATAAAGCTTGAGCAATCAAAATACGAACTTTCGCTTTATTATCTAAATCTCCCATTAATGTATAATGCATATCCGAATCAATTCCTACATTCGATAATAATGTAGCAGCATCAGATTCTGCATTCCATCCGTTCATTTCTTCATAAACGACACCTAATTCTCCTGCTTTGATACCATCTTCTTCAGAAAAATCTGGTTTAGCATATAAAGCATCCATACGTTCTTTAATATCGTATAATACTTTATTTCCACGTAAAACAGTATCCAATACTGTATATTCGTCATATTTGAAGTGATTCTGTTCTAAGACAGACATACGTTTTCCTTTTTCAAGACTAACTTGTCCTGAAGTTGGATCGATTTCACCTGATAATATTTTTAAGAAAGTAGATTTTCCTGCTCCATTGGCACCAATTATCCCGTAACAGTTGCCATTTGTAAATTTTATATTAACTTCGTCGAAAAGTACACGCTTGCCGAATTGAAGCGATAAATTAGAAACATTTAACATAATTTTTGGTATGATGTTTGTTTGACCTTCCGGCAAAGTTACAAATTTTAATTGGAATAAAATAAAGTGCAGAAAGAAGTTACGATTAAGAATAAACGTGCAAGGTTTGAGTATGAATTATTAGATTCTTACGAAGCCGGCATCCAATTATTTGGGACTGAAATAAAATCTATCCGAATGGGAAAAGCTTCGATTACTGAAAGTTTTTGTCAAATGAAGGATGGAGAACTCTATATTGTTAATATGTTTATTGACGAATATGATTGGGGAACATACTTTAATCATAAAACGAGACGAGACAGAAAACTTTTATTACAAAAATCTGAGTTGCGAAAATTAGAACGCAAAACNNATTGTAGCAACCACGCTGTTTATAAACAACAGAGGGTTGGCAAAATTGAAGATATATTTGGCAAAAGGAAAGAAACTTTTTGACAAAAGAAATACAATAAAAGGAAAAGATTTGAAAAGAGATTTGGATAGAATGATAAAGAATTCTTAAATTTGTCTTATAATTGTATAAAAATTACATAAAATTTAATATATTTAAAACGCTAAATATTTGATAATGAAAAAGTTTAATCTATTATTATCTGCAGTAGTATTATTCCTAGCGGGTAATTCTTTTGTAGATGCTCAGAATTCTAAGAATCCTTGGGCAATTACAGTTGGTGCTCACGCTGTTGATCACAACTCGGCAACTGGACCATTCAACCAGTATTTTAAAACAGATAACTGGGATATAGTTCCTCCTTTATCTAAATTGTCTATTATTCGTAATTTAAACAGATCTTTTGATGTTGATTTAACTGCTTCTGTAGGTGAAGTTGACAATAACAGATTACGTGTTAAAGATGAATTATTCATCAATGCTGGTTTAGGTTTACGCTATAAATTAGCTAATGGTTATATCTTAAAAGAAGATTCTTGGTTTGATCCATATATCCGTGTAGGAGCTGGTTACCACAGATATGATTACACAGGATTAGAATTTCCATTAAAATCTTACTATGGAAATGGAAATGGAGAAGAGTTTACAATGTTAACTGAAGTTGAAGATTTAGAGAAAAACCATTTCGTAGCTTCTTTAGGTGCTGGTATGAACTTTTGGTTTACTAAAAACTTTGGTTTAAACATTGCATCTGATTATAACTGGCTACCAGCTTATGGAGGAAATAACTATTTTGACTTCTTTCAACACACAGTAGGTGTTACTTTCCGTTTTGGAAAACAAGATAGAGATAATGATGGTATTCCTGATGATGAAGATGCATGTCCAGACACTCCAGGTATCGCTACAGGTGATCCTGCAACAAATGGATGTCCAGATACAGATGGTGATGGAATCTTTGATAAAGATGATGCTTGTCCAACAGAATTTGGTTTAGCTGAATTCCAAGGTTGTCCAGATACAGATGGTGATGGTGTTCCAGATAAAGATGATGCTTGTCCAACAGTAGCTGGTCCAGTTGAAAATAATGGATGTCCTTGGCCAGATACAGACAATGATGGAATCTTAGATAAAGATGATGAATGTCCAACAGAATTTGGTTTAGCTGAGTTTAATGGATGTCCAGATACAGACGGAGACGGTATTCCAGATAAAGATGATGCTTGTCCAACAGTTAAAGGACCAAAAGAAAACAACGGATGTCCATGGACAGAAGTTCACGTAGCAAAACGTTTATCTAACATTTTATTCGAATACAACTCTGATAAAATTGTTCCTTCTTCTTACGAAGATGTACGTGTAGCAGCTCAAATTTTAAATTCTGATGATTTAAAAGCGAAAAACTTCTACATTGACGGACATGCTGATCAAAGAGGTAAAGATGCTTACAACAAAACATTATCTTTAAAACGTGCTCAAGCGTTAGTTAATATTTTAGCTGAAAGAGGTGGAGTTGATAAAGCTCGTTTAACTCCTCGTGGTTTAGGAAAAACTCAATTGTTATGTACTGAAAACACTGAAGAGTGTTACCAAAGAAACAGACGTGTTGAAGTATTACCTAGAACAGCGGTAGTTACAGAAACTAAAGTTGTGAAACCAGCTACAAAAAAGTAAAAATAATTCTTTGAATAGCTTACAATAGAAATAGCCACCTCATTGAGGTGGCTATTTTATTTTTATGAAGATTAGGTTTAAATTATTTCTTTCTAAAAACCAATATAATAATACAACTAGCAGTAAAGACAGATAACAAATAACCAATCCAAGAAAGTAGAGGCATATCCAAAACCATTGGACGAACAGTCGTATTCGCAAGCATACTTGCTCCAATTCCAAAAGCTAAAGTGAGAATGGCTAAAACAAGTTTATTAATGCTGTCTTTTATTAATTTTTGAATATTATCTATTTGATCAATCTTAAAATTTAAAGCCAATTTATCATTGTTTACTTTTTCAATTAATTTCAAGGTGTCTTCTGGCAAATCGTTGATTAAATCCTGAATATCTTTAAAATTATCAATTGCTTTTTTACTCAAATATTTTGGATGAAATTTTTGTCGAGCCAATTTTACGGCATAAGGACGCATCGAACGTTGTACATTAAGATCAGCGTGTAATTGTTGTCCAATTCCTTCTATAAGCGCAATTCCGCGTAGTAAAATGTAAACATATTCGGGTAATAAAACATGATTTCGCTGTAGAATATTATTGAATTTTTTGATGATAATTTGAACTTCTATTGTATCAACAGTATTATATTCTAAATAATCAAAAATATCTGCAATATCACGTTCTAATTGTTTTTCGTTTTCGATATAATGTTTAATTGCCATTTTTTTGAGTGAACGAACAATTCGTTTCGGATTTTTTAATCCAAAATCAATTACAACATTTTCTAAAGCCTCTTTTTCGTTGATGGCTAAAATTCCCATCGAACCAAAATCTATAAAAGCAAGTCGTCCATCTTTTAAAATAAAAATATTTCCGGGATGTGGATCAGCATGAAAAAATCCATCATCAAGTAATTGTTTCAAATAAATATCAAAACCTTTCTGTACGATTTTTTTCGGGTCAACTCCTAAAGCTTCTAACTGTTCAACATCATTTACCTTGAAACCTACTATGAATTCCATGCAAAGAAAATTGTTGTTCGAATAATCTTCATATGTTTTCGGAACATAAACATCTTTACTATTCTCGAAATTTTTTCTGAAACGTTCGATGTTCTGAAATTCATTGGTTAATGAAAGTTCTTTCAGAATTGAATTTTCAAATGATTTTTCGATTTCAGAAATGAATAATTTTTGAAGTTTCTCATATTTTTTTTCCAAAAAATGAACAATGTCTCGAATCAGGGCTAAATCTGATTCAATTATTTTCTGAATATTAGATCGTTTTACTTTGAAAACAACTTTTTCTCCATTCAACAAAGTGGCACGATAAACTTGCGAAATACTTGCAGCAGCAAAAGGTTGTTCTTCTATAAAAAGAAAATGTTCGTCTGGTTCTATTCCAAATTCATCTCTAATTTTTTGTTTGATGTCAATTTCTTCTGGCGGAACATTATCTTGTAATTTTTTTAGTTCTTCAACCAAAGATTCAGGAACCAAATCTTTACGATTACTCAATAATTGTCCAAATTTTATATAGGTCGGACCAAGTTCTTCCAAAGCCATTCGGAAACGTTGATTGAATGATTGGTTGAAAAATTCGGTATTGTGATCAGAATGAAACAAATCATTTCCGCGAGAAAGAATTTCTTCAAAACCATATTTAGAAACGACTTTTACGATTTTAGAAAATCGTTTTATTTTCTTTAGACTATCCATAAAGTTGAGATTCGATTACAAGTTACGAATAAACAAGTGTGTAATTTCTTTATAAAATCTTAAATTTCTTTGAGTTGAATCTAAAATTATTCCAAATATTAAAATATAATTGTTTATCTTTGCACTCGCTAAAATGGTTTAGGAATCAAGCGATTAATTATTAAGTTAAACATCTCTCGGTCATTTATTTGCATTTGAAGATTCCGAAATAAAATAGATTGAGATACAAATTTTTAGAATTATGTCTAAAGAAACAAAACAAGAGGAGGTACAAGAAGTTGTATTAAACACTCCAGTATTAGATGCGTCTGCTAATGCAAACGTAGCGCCAGAATCATTTGATTGGGAATCTTTCGAATCAGGATTAAACGAAGAAGATCGTAAAGAAAAAGCTGAATTAGAGCAAATGTACGATACAACTTTAGAAGACTTACATGAGAATGAAGTATTCAAAGGACAAGTTGTACGTATTACAGATAAAGAAGCTATCGTAGATATCAACTTCAAATCAGAAGGTGTTATTTCATTAAACGAATTCCGTTACAACTCAGACTTGAAAGTTGGGGATATTGTTGAAGTAATGGTTGATCAACGTGAAGATAAAAATGGTCAATTAATTTTATCTCACAAAAAAGCTCGTACATTAAATGCATGGGATGCTGTTAATAAAGCACACGATTCTCAAGAAATCGTTAACGGTTACATCAAAGCTCGTACTAAAGGTGGTATGATCGTTGACGTATTCGGAATTGAAGCTTTCTTACCAGGTTCTCAAATCGATGTTAAACCAATCCGTGATTACGAACAATTCGTAGGAAAAACTATGGAGTTCAAAGTTGTTAAAATCAACCCAGAATTCAAAAACGTAGTAGTTTCTCACAAAGCGTTAATCGAGGCTGATATCGAAGTTCAGAAAAAAGAAATCGTTGCTCAATTAGAGAAAGGACAAGTATTAGAAGGTGAAGTTAAAAACATCACATCTTACGGTGTATTCGTAGACNNCGTAGACTTAGGAGGTGTTGACGGTTTAATCCACATTACTGACTTATCTTGGTCTCGTATCAACCACCCATCTGAAATCTTAGAAGATGGACAAAAAATCAACGTTGTAATCTTAGATTTCGACGAAGATAAATCTCGTATCCAATTAGGTATTAAACAATTAGAAGCTCATCCATGGGATGCTTTAGATGCTGATATCAAAGTTGGTGATAAAGTTAAAGGAAAAGTAGTTGTTTTAGCTGACTACGGTGCATTCGTTGAGGTTGCTCCAGGTGTAGAAGGTTTAATCCACGTTTCTGAAATGTCATGGTCTACTCACTTACGTTCTGCTCAAGATTTCGTAAAAGTAGGTGATGAGGTTGAAGCAGTAGTTTTAACTTTAGATAGAGAAGAAAGAAAAATGTCTTTAGGTATCAAACAATTAACTCCAGATCCTTGGACAGATATTACAACTAAATACCCTGTAGGTTCTACTCACAAAGGTAAAGTTCGTAACTTCACTAACTTCGGTGTATTCGTAGAATTAGAAGAAGGTGTTGATGGATTAATTTACATCTCTGATTTATCTTGGACTAAGAAAATCAAACACCCATCTGAGTTTACTAACGTAGATGACATATTAGATGTAGTTGTTTTAGAATTAGACGTTGAAGCTCGTCGTTTATCTTTAGGACACAAACAATTAACTGAAAATCCTTGGGATAAATACGAAGCTAAATATGCAGTAGGTACAGTTCACACAGGTAAAGCAGTTGACGTATTTGACAAAGGTGCTACAGTACAATTCGAAGATGCTGACGTTGAAGCTTTCGCTCCAGCTCGTACATTAGAGAAAGAAGACGGATCTCGTATCAAAAAAGGTGAAGAAACATCTTTCAAAGTTATCGAGTTCAACAAAGAATTCCGTCGTGTAGTAGTTTCTCACACAGCTACTTTCCGTGAGGAAGAAGTTAAAGCTGAGAGATCATCTAACAATAATAACAACAATTCATCTAACACAATCGAAACTTCTACTTTAGGAGATATCGATTCATTAGCAGAATTGAAAAAGAAAATGGAAGAAGGAGGAAACTAATTCTCTAACCAAAATTTTTTAAAATAATAGAAAGGCTACTCATTTTTTGAGTAGCCTTTTCTTTTGAATAATGATGTTGTTTTATAGAATTAAAATGAATTTAATTTAGATGCTACCGATTTGAAAATCATGCGATTAATGCAAGATAATGCACGTATCAACAATGCAGACATCGCAAGAGAATTGGGAATGGCACCTTCTGGAATATTAGAACGTGTGAAAAAGCTTGAAAATAAACAAGTTATTTTGGCTTATCACGCAAAAATAAATCCAGTGGCAGTTGGACAAAAATTACTTTCGTATATGTTTATCAAAACCGTAGATATTATCGGTGATGAAACAGTAGGAAGACAACTTGCCGAAATTCCAGAAGTTTTAGAGGTTCATGATATTGCTGGAGAAGATGGTTATCTAATCAAAGTAAGAACTTCTGATAACGAAGGTTTGGTGGAATTGATGCGCAAACATTTGAGTAAAATTGACGGAATCACTTCTACTCGTACAACTATAGTTTTACAAACAATAAAAGAAGAACAAAATATCGTTATACCAACGATTTAAAATAGAGATTGAATGAAAGTGAATCAACCAAGTAAGTGGCTGATTATTGCAGCGTATTTCGTGGTTTATGTAGTTTGGGGATCAACTTATTTTTTTATAGATAAGGCTTTGCATGGTTTTAGTCCGTTTATTTTGGGTTCGTTTCGCTTTATTGCGGCGAGCACAATGTTGATGGGATATTGTAAGCTGAAAGGTTACAAGCTATGGGATAAACAAATTGTGAAACAATGTATGTTTACAGGGTTTATGTTGTTGTTTATTGATATGGCTGGGATTATTTGGTCCGAACAATTTTTGCCAAGTGGAATTGTTGCAATTATGGCAGCATCGGCAGCAATTTGGTTTATTGTGTTAGATAAACCGAAATGGAAACAAAATTTTTCAAGTATTCCTACGATTTTAGGTGTTCTGTTAGGCTTTGTTGGCGTTTTGATGTTGTTTTATGAGCAAACAACCACTGTGCACGCAGATGCTGATCAACAATTCTTAAATATGATTGGGTTGATTGTTCTTATCTTTTGTTCGATTGCTTGGACGTTGGGTTCTTTGTATTCAAAATACGCAACAGAAAAGCAGAAAAAAGAAGTTACAAAGCCAAAAGAGGATTTGAATATCATGGTCAAAACGGCTTGGCAAATGATTACTGCTGGAGTTTTGTTTAATACAGTTGCAATTTTCAATGGAGAATATGCTAATTT
>NZ_DLJR01000051.1:0-28916 GCF_002484365.1 Empedobacter sp. UBA7611 | reverse complement strand
GTAATTTTGTTCAGTGTTTTATTAATGAACTGGAATCTTTATAAAAACACAAAATTAGTTCAGAAAATTCTGCATTTTGTTTCTCGTAAACATTATGCGCATTAAATATTATGATGATTATTAATAAGAAAGCTTCTCGATTTCGAGAAGCTTTTTTTGTATTATTGAGTTTTAAAATTAATAATTAATTCATTGTTGTCTAATTTTAATGGGTAGCCATCTTCTGATTTGAAACCATTTGAAATTACAAATTCATATTCTTTAGTTGGAGTTAATTCCATAGTTATTACGAATGTAGTATTATTGTTATAGAAATTAGCTTTTGTAATCTTAGGACTATACTCTTTTCCTTTTTTTGAGAATTGTATTGAATATTCTTTTGGATTCATTGGTTTAGAAAATGTAATTCTAAATTCTTTGATAGATGAATCTACATTTGTTGAACCATTTCCGAAAGGTTCAATTTTTACGATATAAGGTTGTTTTTTTTCGTATTCTTTTAATAATCGATTTTTATCAAAACCTTCTTCATAAAAACCAGATTTTCGAAGAAAATTTTCAACTGCTTTTTCATCTTGATAATTCAGTTCTATAATATCTTTTATCGCTTGTTTTTTATTTTTAGCTTGATTATAATATGATTTACATATTTCATATCCAATAAAATATCCCAAATCAGCAGCTTTACCCTTTTGTCCTCCATTGTATAACCACTTTGAAAAATCATCTACAAACATCTCTTCTTTAAATTGTTTTTTCAATTCATCGAAATGTTGTTTTCCATAAAAAATATATTGTTTTTCGATTGGTTCTCCTAATACAAGTTCTGTAATAAAATCGCACGAACCTTCTTTTAATGTATGATGTAATAATGAGTTGTTTTCATTTGGTTTTTGTTGCGTGTGTACATATTCATGAATATTTAGTGAAATAATATTATCAAGTGATTGCTTCGCAAAAACATTTTTTAGCCAATTATTTTCAAATTCTGAAACATCTGTTTTTGGAGTTCCTGTTGCAATTTCAGCACCAACTAAAACCATATTTTCATATAAAGTTCCACCCGAGCGTAAACCTCCAATTGTAAAATACATTTCACCTTCTTTTAGTTCTGGATATAGTTTTTTGAGTTTTTTTACAGTTTTAGTTAACTCTTTTGTTTTATTCTTTATGGTAAGTGTATTTGGTCTTACTGAATTCCAAAATTTAGGATAACTATCAATAAGTTTAACGTAAATAGTGTCACTATAATCTCTTACTTTCATAAAAGTTTTTAAACCTTTTGTTCCTTTGTCGATGTATAAAGTGTTGATAAACTTTATTTTTTGAGAATAATCATTTGTTGATTGAATACTATCATAAGCGACCCAAAAATTATCAATATCTGATATGTAGATATTTTTTGAATTCGTTTTTTGCCCAAATCCAATACTTGAAATGATAAAGAGTACAAGAACTAACGTTTTATTTCGCATATAGTGTTTATTATAAGACTACAATATAACGAAAAGGTTACAGAACGATACAAAAAAAAAGCAGCTCTTTTCAGAACTGCTTTCGTTAGTATAAAGTTTAATTTATTTTATAACTGAGTGCATTTTACAATTTCCAAACCATATTGTGTAGTATGCGGTTCTTCTAAAGTACGTGTAATCAAATTCATTTTTTGGATGCCTAAATCTTTGATGATTTGAGAACCAATTCCGTGATCTTTTTCATCGGCTGGTAAAACACCAGATTTTGATTTTCCTTCAGAAAAACTTTTGAAAATCTCTAATTTTTGTTCAATCAACTCAGAACTTTGAATGTTATTAATAAAAATTACAACACCTCTTTCTTCTTCATTAATGATGTTCATTGTTTTTTCTAACAATGGTGTTTCGCCGTTTTGTAAAGCGCTAAACAAATCATAATAGCTATTTGTTGATTTTACACGAACTGGAACTACATCATCTTTTGTCCATTTTCCTTTTTTTAAAGCGAAGTGAACTTGATTATTTGTTGTTTGTTGATAAGCGATTAATTCGTATTCTCCGAATCTTGTTTTTGCTGGAAATTGCTCGATACGTTTTACTAATGATTCGTTTTCTAATCGGTAAGCAATCAAATCCTCAATCGAAACAATTTTAAGATCAAATTTCTTCGCAATCTCTAACAATTCTGGCAAACGAGCCATTTCTCCATCTTCTTTTAAAATTTCGACAATACATCCAGCAGGATAATGTCCCGCCATGCGTGCCAAATCAACAGCAGCTTCTGTATGTCCCATGCGAACTAAAACTCCACCATCTTTTGCAATTAATGGGAAAATATGTCCTGGTTTTCCTAAATCATCTGGATTTGTATTTTCGTCAATTAAAGCTTGAATAGTTTTAGAACGATCCGAAGCCGAAATTCCTGTCGTACATCCGTGACCTTGTAAATCCACAGAAACAGTAAAATTAGTTTCGTAAATAGCCGTATTGTGTCCAACCATAAGGTCCAAACCTAATGCTTTACATCTTTGTTGTGTAAGTGGCGTACAAACCAATCCGCGTCCGTGCGTAACCATAAAGTTGATGACTTCTGGTGTTGCAAATTCGGCGATACATAGGAAATCTCCTTCATTTTCACGATCTTCATCGTCAACTACAATGATAACTTTTCCTTGTTTTAAATCTTCTAAAGCTTCTTCAATTGTGTTTAATTGAGATGATCTATTTTCCATTGTTTTATGTTATTGATAACGAGAATGCTCCTCGTTTTTGTTTGTTTTCTTAAACTTATTAAAGTATTTTACAATTGGATCAACGTAAATACTGATGTCAAATAATCCAGAATCTTGATTGGCTTTGTAACTAAACAAAATAGAGAAAGGAAGCGCAATAATATTAGCTGCCCAAGCGGCAAAAGTTGGATCTAATTTTCCGTTTTTCGCCATATTTTCTGCCGAGAAATTAAGAATGAAATAAATAACGAAAATGATAATTGAGATGACAACTGGCATTCCAATTCCTCCTTTTTTTACGATTGCACCTAATGATGATCCAATCAAAAAGAAAATAATACATGTTACTGCATACGAGAAATTTCGTTGGTAATGAATATTTACTTTTGAATATAACTTTTCTCTGTTTACAATTTCTTGTTCAGAAAACGTCATATTTTCTTGATCACGATTTACCATTTGTATAGCTTGATTAAGCACTTGATCTTGTTCTTGACGATTTCGCTCTTTCAAGTCAAAAATCATATTTGTTTTTACCGTATCAATATCTTTTATTTTGATTGAATAGAAATAGTTTTGATTAAACATATTCGTTTTCAAATCTTTGTAATACTTCTTATAATCTGTATTTAATGAATCGATAAGATGTCTTAAACCTTTTCCGTCCAAATATTTATAAGAGTTTCCTGGGTCTTCGTCTTTACCAGAATTTAAAATATCCGAAATGTCAATATAATAGTTTAATGTATCAAATTTAGTATATTGATTTTCTTGACGTTTGCGTTGATCAAAGTTTTTATTTTTGATGTTGTCGGTATAAGCAATTCCATCAAAAAGTTCCATTTTTAGATAATGATTATCGTTTTTGTCTGGCGCAAGATTTCCTCTTTTAGAAATAATTGTCATCGTATTTTCACCAAACGGTGCATTTTGATGAACAAAAACATCTTCTAATTTTTCTGAATTTTCACCCGAAACTTTATTTATTTTCATCTGAAATCCTGGAACGGTTTCGATAAAAACGCCTTCTTTCATACTTACCGTTGGTTTGGTTTGTAAGATATTGAAGTACATTGTTCGCGCTTTTTGTTGGGAATAAGGCATTACTTTGTCTCCGAAAAAATACAATCCGACAGACATTAAAGCAACTAACGTAAACAATGGTGCAAGGATTCTGGTAAGTGAAATTCCAGACGCTTTCATTGCAGCTAATTCGTATCGTTCTCCAAAACCTCCCATGGTCATAATAGACCCCAAAAGAATTGTAAGCGGTAATACAAGCTGAATAACGTTAATTCCTAACCAAAAAAGTAATTCGGTAATAGTGTACCATTCTAAACCTTTTCCAACAAATTTTTCCATTTGTTGCCATGCAAATTGCACGATAAAGATGAAAAATAGAACACTAAATATGAAAAAAAATGGACCTAAAAAGGTCTTGATTATATACCAGTCAAGTTTTTTTAACATTGATTATAATTGAGTAATCATATAGCCTTGCGACTTATATTTCTTTTGGTCAAAGTTAAAGTAACTTTTGTGAATAAGTAAATTTTGAACGTAATCTTTTACAACGATTGATGTTGTATCGCCATTTTTACCATATTCTTTGTAATCGTAGATTTCATTATTCGCTGTATTCACTCCTAAAACCGAATAGTTGATTGTAGAAGTTTTAGTTGGCGTTAATTTTATATACTGAATTGTTTTTCCTCCAACCGTTTTTTTATCTGTTAAGGCGTAGCTGAAATCAGTACGATACGTGTTCAAAACTTTAGTTGGTGTTAAGAAATCATCTGTGTTAGATGCATCAGAAATAGTGACTTCTTTATCATCTTTTGCAATTGTATATAATTTAGTTCCTGTGAAAATTTGGTTGATATCGCCTACATTCAAGTTAAATTTTTGTTTCATTGCAAAAACTTCTCCCGAACGACTTGTTGATTTTCCATTTGCGTTATGGCTAAAATCAAATTTGATGTAATACGAGTTTGCGTTGGTATATTTAGCGTAAACTTTGTCTAATATTTGTTTTGCTGATTGAGCGTTTAATGTTCCAACCCCTACTAATAAGAGTATGAAAGAATAGATTATCTTTTTCATACAATTTAATTTCTATCTGTTTTTAATAAATTTTAGTTCAAATTATTCAACAACTGTTCCAAACTCATGTCATCTTGTATCAACACTTGTCTTGCTTTACTTCCTTCGAAAGGACCAACAATTCCGGCAGCTTCCAATTGATCAATCAATCGTCCAGCTCGGTTGTATCCTAATTTTAATTTTCGTTGTAATAAAGACGCGGAACCTTGTTGATTCATTACAATTAATCTTGCAGCATCCTCAAAAAGTACATCACGATCAGATAAATCAATATCTAAATTAGAACCACCTTCTTCACCAACATATTCTGGTAAATGCATTGCATCTGGATAACCACGTTGTTCACCAATAAATTCGGTGATTTTATCGACTTCTGGTGTATCAACAAACGCACATTGTAAGCGAATTAATTCGTTTCCAGTAGTGTACAACATATCACCTTTACCAATTAATTGATCAGCTCCTTGCGAATCTAAAATTGTTCTCGAATCGATTTTAGACGTTACACGGAAAGCGACACGACCTGGGAAATTGGCTTTGATTGTTCCTGTAATCACATTTACAGACGGACGTTGAGTTGCAACAATCAAGTGAATACCAACGGCACGAGCTAATTGAGCCAAACGAGCAATCGGTAATTCAACTTCTTTACCAGCTGTCATAATCAAATCTGCAAATTCATCCACGATTAATACAATATATGGTAAGAATCTGTGACCTGCTTCTGGATTTAATTTACGTTGTTTGAACTTCGCGTTATATTCTTTGATATTTCGAACGAAAGCATTTTTCAATAATTCGTAACGATCATCCATTTCAATACAAAGTGAATTTAATGTGTTAATTACTTTTGTATTATCTGTGATAATTGCTTCTTCCGAATCTGGTAATTTTGCTAAATAGTGACGCTCTATTTTAGAATATAAAGTAAGCTCAACTTTCTTAGGATCGACCATCACAAACTTTAATTCAGATGGATGTTTTTTATAGATTAACGAAGCAATAATTGCATTCAAACCAACCGATTTACCTTGTCCCGTTGCACCAGCCATCAACAAGTGAGGCATTTTTGCTAAATCGGCAACAAAGGTTTCGTTCGTAATTGTTTTCCCGAAAGCAATTGGCAATTCCATATCAGCATTTTGGAACTTTTGCGAAGCAATAACCGAATGCATAGAAACCATTGAAGGATTAGAATTTGGAACCTCGATACCAATTGTTCCTTTTCCAGGAATCGGCGCAATAATACGAATACCAAGCGCTGACAAACTTAAGGCAATATCATCCTCAAGATTTTTGATTTTAGAAATACGAACTCCAGCTTTTGGTACAATTTCGTATAATGTAACTGTAGGACCGATTGTTGCAGAAATTTCATCGATTCCGATTCCATAGTTTCCTAAGGTTTCGACAATTCTATTTTTGTTCGTTTCTAATTCTTTTTGATCAATTAAGGTATTTCCGTTGTCATATTTTTTTAACAATGAAATAGGAGGAAATTGATAATTTGGTAAATCTAAACGTTGATTGTATTCACCTTGCTCTTGTACCAATCGAGCAGAAGTCGCTTCAAATTCTTCTTCTTCATCAACGTGTTGAACTTTTAATTCTAATCCATTTTCAGAAGAGTTTTGAGTTGGTTGAATTTCTGTTTCTAAATTTTCTTCATCATTAATTGATAAAAAATCTACTTGATTATTTTCTTCCTCATCATCTGCCAAATCTTCAACCACTAATTCTGTAATATTAAGTGGAGTTTCTTCGATTGTTTCTTCCTCTTTTGGTTGATTAATTTTAAATTCTTGATGAAATGCTTCGTTTGGATTTACCTTATGAGATTGAATTGCTTCTTTCTCTTGTTGTTCTATTAATTCTAATTCTTGCGATAAACTATCTTCTTGTTGCTTTTCAGCATCTTGATTGAATTTATTTATCTTTTCTTGTTCTTCTTTTTCCTTACGTTTTCTTAATTCAAGCTGTTCTCTCTTGATTTTTTCTTGCTCTTTTTCTATGCGCTCAATTTCTTTTTGTTTCGCACGTTCTTCCATTTTTTCTTGGATAGATTGATACGTCATTCGGAAATGAATGACACAATAAATCAATAAACTAACGAAAAGCAATAAAATTACACCCCATTTACCAATAAAGCTATTTAGGAAATCATTAATTTCAAATCCCATTACGCCAGAAAACATGTGTTGAGTTGGTAAAATACAACCAAAAAATATTGGCAACCAAATCATGAAGAAAATGCTTTGATAAAGCGTTGTGAAAGGCTTAATTTTTTTCCAATTTGTAGCCACTTTAACTCCTAAGAGAATAAAGAAGACTGGGACAAAAAATGAAACAATTCCGATTCCTTGCAAAATGAATGTTTCACCTAATAATGCGCCAAACTTCCCGAAAATATTTTCAGCGGTTTGACTTTTATCTAATAAATCAGAGATTTGGCTCTGATCCATAAAACCATTAAAAAAATAAGAGATAAACGAAGCTAATAGTAATAAACCGATTACTAAAAACAGTATACCTATAATTGTTTTGACGATTTGTTTTTTAGGAGTTTTTGGGACTTCCTGCGTGTTTTTTATAGCCATTTTAAGGTTGAGTATAATTGAGGCAAAAATAATAAATCTTTGACAGACGAATCTAACGAAAAGTATTTAAATTTACTAAAATCGCAATCAATTTTAACTCAATTTGCTATCTATTATTGATTATTATTAGAAATGATTTATAAAAAATAAAAAACTGAGTTAGATATTGTATCTAACTCAGTTTTGAATATTTGATTATTTAGTCAGTTTTTTTGCTTAATCATTTTTGAAATGATCCATTTGACGTTTAGCTTCTGCACGAATTAGATTTAATTCTATTTCAGATTCTTTCTTGATTTTTTCAAGACTTTCTTCCATCGATTGTTTCAAGGCATCAATATCTTTTTTGAGTTCTAATGATTTTCTCTTGTTAAAACGTTCTAGATAATAACCTGCAGCAGCGATGACAACCGAAACAATAATTCCCATCACAACCAATAAATAATTCAAAGTTCGATGAAATTCCTCCATTCCTTCTTTATGAAAATTGATAATATCAGCGACATTTTGTTTGCTTAATTCTAAATTATCTTCTTTCAAATCAAGTTCTCTTAGCTTAGAATCAATTTTATTTTCATACAATTCTATCTTAGCATCTATAACCTCACTTTTCGAAATAGTTTGTTGTCCGTAATTATTTATTGATAGTAGTAAAATAAAAACTATAAAAGTAGACTTCATCTTAATCGTGTTTAAAAATTAATCAATGTACTAATATAGTAAAATATAATGATGGTTTCTATTTGATTAATTTTTCCAAACTAAATTTCCATTGTGAGCTAAAGCTAAAACAGGCGACATTCTCGCAACTGCTTCGGCAGAACAACTAGCGTCAATCAAAACGATATCTGCATTATCACCAGTTTTTGGCCATTGTTGATTTCCTTTCTTGTCTAATGGCGTAATGTTTTTTGTTGCAAAACCTAAATTTCTCGATAAATCATATTCAGTTTCTAAACCATACAATTCTGAAATCAAATTTGCTTTTTGCAACATATTTCCAGTTCCAAACGTGCTCCAATAATCTTGCACATTATCATTTCCAATTAAAACTTCAACATCATTTTTTACCAAAGTAGGAATTGGCATGGCGACTTTATTGCGGAAAGGTACAGAAGAAACAATTCCAACTTTTGCTTCGGCTAATTTTTCTGAGATTGCTTGTTCTTCACTTTTCGATAAATGTGCTAAAGCAAAAGCATGACTTACATATGTTTTTCCTTTTAATTGCGGATTTTTTATCGTTAATTCAGCTAAATATTCAATTGTACGCATTCCTTCTTTTCCTGTGTCGTGTAAATGAATATCGATTCCTTTATTATTATCCAAAGCCAATTGAACCGTAAAATCGATTGCTTTTTCGATGTTTTTATCAATACTGAAAGGATCTAAACCTCCAACAAAAGCAACACTTTTTAATTGCGCAGCTTCTTTCATCAACGAAGCAGAATCGGTATAGTACAAACCGTGTTGAGGAAAAGCAACCAATTCGGCACTGAATGTTTCCTTCTTATTTTCTAAGGCTTTTTCTAAATTTTCTAAAGACTTCAACCCAGATGTTGTATCAACATTGAAATGTGTGCGTGCGAAAGTAGTTCCGTAATGTTGCAATAAATTGATTAATTGCTCGCCACGCTCTACCGAAGTTTTTAACAATTCTGGGATAATTTCTTGCTCATATGCAATCATATCCGCAACAGTTCGGCGTTTTGGCGAAAGCGCCTGCCAAGGTAAACCGTACAAAGTTTTGTCTAAATGCACGTGCATATCCTTGAAAGCTGGTAACATTAACAATCCTTTTGCGTCAATTGCATCTGTTAATTGCGGATTATTTGCACTTACTTTTGCAATTTTATTATCTTTTATTTCGACAGAAAATAAATCGGTTTTTGTTCCGATAATACCAGATTCATCTTCAATAAAACCTGTTTCTAATCGTACATTTTTTAAGGTATAATTTCCTTTTGTGATTGCTGTATAATTTGTTTGCATGATAATTTAATTAATAAAGGTTTTTGTCATTCCGAGGAAGGAGGAATCTCAAAAGATGTTTCACTTCACTTCGTATCGTTCAAACATGACATTTTTATTCAGTTCTATGATTTAATAATGGCTACAATTTCTTTATAACCTCTTTGTTGTGCATGTTGCAAAGGTGTTACTCCATCGTGATCTGGAATATCCATTTTTGCACCTGCATCTTTTAATATCTGAACAATTTGTTGATATTTTTTGCTTCCGTCACCCAAAACAATGGCTTCCATTAGTCCTGTCCAACCCAAACGATTCACATGATCTACAGGATAATTTTTGGTATTGGCTAATAATCGTACCGTTTCTACATGTCCGCGCTCACAAGCAGGTATCAATGCAGAACCATTGTAGCGATTAAATATATCAAAACGAGCACCATGATCTAAAAATAATTGAACCAATTCTGTTTGTCCGCTTGCGCCTGCATACAAAAAAGCACTGTCTTGATTATCGGCTTGCTGATTCACATCAGCACCATTTTTTACCAATAATTTTGCGATTTCGATATTCGAATTATTAGTTGCAATTAATAATAATGAACGTTTACTATTATCAGTCGAATTAACATCTGCGCCATTTTCTAACGCTTTTGTAACTGCTTGAATATCGTTGTTTTTGACTGCTTTTATAATATCTTTTTCATTCATAATTTCTGTATTAGAATCTTCTGTTGGAGTTGAATGACATGCTGTAACCGTTGTCATCATAAACATTAAAATTAAAACTGATTTCATAATGATTTATAGTTTGAATGAGTTGAAATGACGAAGTTTTGAATTAATAGACAATATTTCCTTTTACAATTAAGGAACGAACAGGTGATATTCTCGAAACCGCTTCTGCAGAACAACTTGCATCAATCAAGATAATATTTGCATCATCGCCTTCTTTTGGCCATTGTTGTACACCTTTATCATTCAATGGAATTGGTCCTGCGGTTGCTAATTTCAACATTCTTGATAAACCAAATTCAGAACTTTGTCCGTATAACTGTGCTGCAAGATTTGCTTTCTGTAAAACACTTCCTGTTCCAAACGTATTCCAATAATCCACAATGCTGTCGTTTCCTGTCATTACGGTTACACCATGTTTTAATAAAGTTGGAATTGGCATAACTAAGCTTCCGAAAGGAATCGTAGAAACAATTCCGATTTGCGCTGCACCCAATTGTTCGGCAATGGCTTCTTGTTTTGATTTATCTAAAGTTGCTAATGCAAAAGAATGACTGACGAATGTTTTTCCTTTTAATTGTGGATTTTCGTTTACTTTTTTGATTAAATAGTCAATGGTATCATGACCAGATTTTCCTGATTCGTGCAAATGAATATCAATTCCTTTGTTATGATCTAACGCTAATTGAATTGTTGCATCCATTGTTTTCTCGATTGCGCCATCAACATTTGTAGGATCTAAACCTCCAATAAAATCGATGTTCATTTTAGCAGCTTCTTTCATATACGGCATCGAATCGGTGTAGAATAAACCATGTTGAGGAAAAGCAACCAATTCAGCTCCAAATGAATCTTTTTTATTCGCCAAAGCAATTTCTAAATTCTTCAATGAATCTAATTTAGAAGTTGGTTCAATGTTCACATGACTACGCGCGAAACCAGTTCCGTACGATTGTAATAATTCAATCAATTTTTCGGCTTTGTATGTCGATTTTTTCAACATTTCTGGCAAAACTTTTTGCTCTAATTCAATCATACCTTTGATTCCTCCAGAACGACGAACTGCGCGCCATCTATCGGCGTACAAGGTTTTGTCTAAGTGAATGTGCATATCTTTGAAAGACGGTAACATCAACAAACCTTTCGCATCGATTGCTTTTGCATTCGGTTGATTTGGACTAATTTTTTTGATTTTTCCATTCGAAATTTCAATAGTAAAAAGATCTGTTTTTGTGCCAATGATTTCATCATGTTCATATTCAAAACCTGTTTCTAAACGAACGTTTTTCAAAGTGAAATTTCCTGATTTTGTCACATTCGTTTTATCTATTTCAAAATCTGGTGCTGCTTGTAAAAATCCTGGTAAGAAAGAAAATCCTGCTAATCCTAAAGCTGAATTTTTAAGAAAATCTTTACGAGATATGTTATTATTCATTGTGTTTAAATTTATTGTAGCTAAATTACAATGAATCAAAACAAATGGTTAGTATAATAACTTCTAAAACTTGTAAGATTTATATGTCATTAAGGGTTTCTAAATTCTGATGGAGTAAGATCGGTTTGCGCTTTAAAAAAGTTCGAAAAATAGGCGTGGTCAGTAAAACCTAACTCGAAAGCTATTTCTTTGATGGATAAATCTCCTGATTTTAAAAGTCGTTTTGCTTCGATAATAATTCGTTGTTGAATAAGTTGTGTAGCAGAAACTTTCAGATGTTTTTTGCATAAGATATTCAGGTAATTAGCCGAAATATGTAATTTCTCTGCATAAAAAACAACCGATTTTTCTTCCTTGTAAAATTCATCAATTAACATATTAAATTTCGCTAATCTTGGATTGGATTGATAAACTTTAAATTCTGTAAAAATTTGTTCTGCTTCTTTACTCACAATTGCCGCAATAACCGCTGCACGAGCATTAATCAAATGAACCAAAGAATTCTCAGACTTTAATTCTTCTTTTATGGCATTGAATTCATACATCAATTTAGAAAAAGCTTCGTCCGATAATTTTATAACTGGATGATTTTGATAATTGGTAAATGAAAAGCGAAAATATGGTGCAAATTGCTCGAAAAATGAGCGTTCTGTCATCAATTGATAACCAATTGTTCCATCGTTTATTTGCCATTTATGCATCTGTCCAGGAAACAAAATATGAATTTCTTTGTTATCGATTGGATAATCTTTCGAATCAATATTATGCGTTCCAGAAGCTTTGTCAAAAAGAATAATTACAAAAAAATCGTGCTTGTGTGGTTTATCTATATGTCGTTCGCCATGCAATTCATTAAACAGCAATTCATCGCGACCAGCTAGTTGTCCTTTTCGAAAACTTTTTATGCTGATAATAGGTATTGAATCTTGGTTTTCTGAATCTTGCATAAGATAAAAATTAGTTTAATAATCAAATGAATTGTTAGAAATTTTACTTTTTTGACTTGTGTAATTTATAAATAAAAATAGAATTAATTGATGAGCTTTGAAAGAATTTTTATTAGAAACTTAAAACTATTATATTTGCATTTGTATGGAAAATTTTGTTGTTTCAGCCAGAAAATATCGCCCGCTAAATTTTGAAGATGTAGTTGGACAAGCGTCTATTACAAATACTTTGGAGCAAGCGATAAAGTCAAATCAATTGCCGCAAGCTCTTTTATTTTGTGGACCAAGAGGTGTTGGAAAAACAACATGTGCTCGAATTTTAGCACGTAAAATCAACGAAGAAAATGGAGTAGAAGGCGATCAAGATTTTGCTTTCAATATTTTTGAGTTGGATGCGGCATCTAATAATTCGGTTGACGATATCAGAAATTTAATCGATCAAGTGCGTATTGTTCCTCAAATAGGGAAATATCGTGTCTACATCATTGATGAGGTTCATATGTTGTCAACAGCTGCTTTTAATGCGTTTCTGAAAACGTTAGAAGAGCCACCAGCGCATGCTATTTTTATTTTGGCAACTACAGAAAAACATAAAATTATTCCTACGATTCTTTCTCGTTGTCAGATTTATGATTTCAAACGAATTGGAGTTGAAGACATCAAAGGGCATTTGAAAAATGTTGCTGAAAAAGAACAAGTAACTTTTGAAGATGATGCATTGCATTTGATTGCTCAAAAAGCAGATGGTGCGTTACGCGATTCTTTATCAATCTTTGATAGAATGTCAACTTTTACCAATAAAAATTTGACCTATTCTTCAGTAGCAGAAAACTTGAATGTATTAGATTACGATTATTACTTCAAGATGACAGACGCGTGTTTGGAAAATGATATTCCGCAAGCGATGTTGCAATTGAATGATATTTTGAACAAAGGTTTTGATGCACATTTATTTATTTGCGGTTTGGGCGCTCATTTCCGAGATTTATTGATGGCGAAAACAGCTAATACAGTAAGTTTGTTGGAAGTTGGTGAGCGTATAAAAGCAAAATATTTGGAGCATGCACAAAAATGTTCAGCAACGTTTTTATTTGGAGCAATTGAAATTTGTAATGAGGCCGATTTAAACTACAAATCGAGTAAGAATCCTCGTTTAACAGTTGAAATTGCATTGATGCAATTGGCTTCGTTAACGGCAGAAGAAAACGGGCTTAAAAAAAAAAGTATAGGATAGTTCCGCCAACGTTTTATTTTTCTGAACAACAAACTTCTAAAATAGAAGTTCCTCAAGTTCAGCAAAATAATTCTATTCCACAAAATGGACAAACTCCACAGCAGATAAATACACAACACGCTAAAACTTCGATTTCGGAAGAAGTCAAAGAATATACGCGTGCTTCAAAACCAATCAGAACAAATGGTAACTCGTCGTTTAGTCTTAAGATGGCTTTGCCTGGAGCAAAAGTTGAAGAACATCAAGAGGAGATTTTACGAAATGATTTGCCTAGAGAAAAGTTTACATTGGATCAAGTAAAAGAAGGCTGGAAAAGATTTTTGGATCGATTAAAAATCGAACATAATATTCCGTCTTATAATGCTTTGATGACAACTGAACTTGGCTTGGAAGGTGATGAAATTATTTTCGAATTTACTTCTCATTCATCGGAACAAGAATTTGAGGAATACCGAGATCGAATCAGAAATAGTTTGAGAGCATTCCTTAAGAATCACTATTTTAGTAT
The DNA here is from genome assembly GCF_002484365.1 of Empedobacter sp. UBA7611. Classification (NCBI taxonomy): domain Bacteria; kingdom Pseudomonadati; phylum Bacteroidota; class Flavobacteriia; order Flavobacteriales; family Weeksellaceae; genus Empedobacter; species Empedobacter sp. UBA7611. The sequence goes on along the minus strand of NZ_DLJR01000051.1, from coordinate 14,680 downwards.
TCAAATTAAGTTTTCTGAGAAGGAAGCAACGAATCATATCTTATCAAACAAAGAAAAATTTGAGAAATTATCAGATAAAAACCCGATTTTGTTAAAATTAAAAGAAGAATTTGGTTTAGATTTGTATGATTAATGAAAGTTTCTTATTAAACTTGCAATAAATTTTTATAAATAATGAAAAAAGTTCTTTTAGGGATTTTTGTTGTTGCGTCGTTAGTGTCTTGTAACAAAGGAAAATCTGTAGACAAATTAGAAAGCGAAGATCAAAAAGCTTCTTATGCTTTCGGAACTGGTCTTGGTGAGCAAATCAAAGGTCTTGGAGGACGTTTAGTTGAAACTGATAGTATCAACTACGATCAATTAGAAAAAGGGATCCGCGATTACTTAAAAGCAGGTAAAGAAGGTAGAGAATCTTACGCGATTGGTCAACAAGTTGGTCAGCAAATTGAGACGGTTATTAACCAACAACAATTAGATCAAATGGACAAGGATATTATTGTTCAAGGGATTATGGATGTTGTACGTCACAAAAAATTGTTGATTACACAAGAAGCGGGAATGGGAATTTTAGATACGTATGCAAAAAATCACCAACAAAACTTGGTTAAGAAAAATGCAGACGAGTCTAAAAAATTAGTAGACGAGAAGAAAAAAACTTCTGGTGCTAAAACAACTGCTTCTGGATTAGTTTATGTTGTAGAAAAAGAAGGAACAGGTGCTAAACCAAACATTAATAGTATTGTTAAAGTAAAATATACTGGTAAAATTTTAGCTACTGGTAAAACTTTTGACAGTACAGATAAAAACCCTGAAGCTAAAGGAGGTGTAGAATTTCCTTTGAACCAAGTTATTCCAGGATGGTCAGAAGGTTTACAATTAATGTCTAAAGGATCTAAATACAAATTCTATATTCCAGCTAACTTAGGTTACGGTGAAATGGGAGCTCCTGGAGGACAAATTGGACCAAACCAAGCATTAGAGTTCGAAGTAGAATTAGTAGACTTTAAAGAAGGTCAACCAGCGCCACAAGGTCAACCAGGTGCGCAAGGAGGACAAGGTTTATCTGAAGAGCAAATTAAAGAATTACAAAAACAATTCGAAGCTCAAGCACAACAAGGTAAATAATCATCGATTAGATATAACAAAAAAATCCACTCAATTGAGTGGATTTTTTTTATGGATTAATTTTTAAATTATTTCAAATATTTAAAAATTTGATTTGCTTCTACAGAACCTTTTTTGATTGTAACAAGATTTTTATCCTTGTCGAATAAATAAAATGTAGGAATAGAAGTTGGTTGAAAAATTGGACCAAATTCGTAATTAGAATCATATAATAATTCTACATTTTTATTGTTTACAAAATTAGATGCGTGCTCTTTTAGGAAAGGGATAGCGTCTTTTGCTTCGTATTCAGAAACCAAAATAATCTGAGTATTTTTTAAATGTTCTTCGTAATTATTGCTAAAATGATTCAAGGTTAATTGGCAGTGAATACACGTTGGCGAATATAAAACGATTAACGTTTGTTTTCCTTTTTTGATATCTTTTGAACTGAAAATTCCTTCGGATTGCATTTTTACAAAAGAAAATTCTGGAATAGATTTTAGCGTATTTTCTGTTTGTGCAAATGTAAAAATCGAACAAAAGAATATCAATAAAGCAGTAATTTTTGTTTTCATGTTTTTAAGAAAAATTTTGACGGAAGTTAGTCAATTCTATCCAAAATAAAAACGACAGTTTATAAAACTGTCGTTTTCCTATTAAATAAATGCTAAAAATATGTTTAACTCTGAGAAAATTAGAATTTGAAATTTACTTGTGCAGCCATATTAAATGGATCGATTTGGTTGATGTAACCTCCACGGAAGTAAGAATTGTATCCTAACTGATCTGTAATGTTATTAAAGAATAAACGGAAGTCAAATCTTTTCATAGAATATCCAACTTGCGCATTTAATGTATAATAATCTGGCAATAAGAAAGGTTTGCTTCCTCCGTAGAAATTACCATGAGCATCACGATCTAAACTTTGTTCGTTAGATGGTCTTGAACCTACGTAGTAAACACCAGCAGAAACAGTGAAACCATTCAAGAAATTATTTTCAATAAATTTATATTGAACCCAAGCATTTGCTGTATTGTAAGGCGCATTAGATGGTCTTGAATCTTCTACATATTGAGGAGAATCGTGGTAACCAGCATCTAAGTATGCATATCCTAACATAACTTGTAAGTTTGGTAATGGACGACCAGCAACTTCAAACTCAATACCTTTACGTCTCAAATTACCAGCTTTTTCGTATAAACCAGTTGCTGTTTGATTTTCGTATGTTTCGAATGTTAAGTTATCGTTGTTCATGTTGAAGTAAACTACGTTTGCACGTAAACGGTCGTTGAACCATTGTGTTTTAACACCAACTTCTACTTGATCTGTAACAGAAGGTCCAGCTTTGCTTCCATCAGTCATAATGTTTAAAGCAGAGCGTAAACTTGTGTTTGTTGCATAAGTAATGTAAGCATTTACATTTCTCCAAGGAGAAACAACTAAACCAACAACAGGATCTACAACACCATCGTGGTTATCGATTAAATAGCTATAACGTAAACCTCCAACAAATGTGATTAAATCTTTATAAGAGAAATGATGTTGTGTCATAAATCCGTAAGAATAACCTCTTGATAGATTTGTTTTGTCTTTGTTCCAAGCTAATTTAGCTTCTTGCTCAGGAGTTAAGTTGATCGAATGGTTAATATCTTTGAAAACATCAATTTGATCAATAGTTCCGATACCATCTGCAGTTCTTGTTTCTAAACGGTTGATTGTATAATCATATCCAGCTTGCCAATTCCATTTGAAATCACCAAATCTCATATCTTTACCAATCAAGTCAATTTGTAAAGTCGAGTTTCTATCATCTCTAAAAGAACGACCTAATCCACGATTACGAATGTTATATTCTGTACTTCCTTTTGGTAAAGCTAACGTTGCTCCTAATTGGTCACTGTTGTAGAAGTTACTAAAGTAAGCAACTCTAGCACTAATATTATTTGTTAACTGTCTTGTAATACGAGCAGCGTAAGAATAGTTTTTGATTTCGGTATTATCGATATCATATCCCATAAATTTATCACCGATATCGTATAAAGCTTCAGTAAAATTATCTCCTAAATTGATAGTTCCACGATCTGGCGTTTTATCTCCTTTGTAATAATCAAACTCAGCAACAAATTCAGTTTTATCATCAATTTTCCAAGCCATAGATGGATTTACATAGAAAGAATTACTGTTAATAACATCTCTATAACTATCTCCATTGTTATATGAACCTGTTAAACGGAAAGCTAAATTTTTATCTTCTGTAACTGTTCGTTGAATATCATATGTAGAACGGAAAGTATTCCAGCTTCCATATTGTGCAGAAATATGTCCTTGGTTAATATAACGTGGCGTTTTTGTTGTAACGTTAATTACACCACCAGCAGAACCTAATCCATTTCCAATTCCTTGTGTAACCGCAGCAGAACCACGAATAACTTGAATAGATTCTACACCAGCCATATCAATAACAGCAGATCCTGTACGGAAATCAGAGTCCATACGAACACCATTTTTTAAGACAGGAACTCCTCTATATCCACGAATAGACATCGATTCGCGAATACCCCCATAATTTCCAAATAACGTAACACCTGGTACATTACGAGTTGCATCCGTGATTGTTTGTGCACCTTGTTCTTCAATTAACTTTTCAGAAATAATTGAAATAGATTGAACTTGATCTTGAGGATTTGCAGGAAAACGTGTAATTGTTTCTAAACCTCTTTGATTCTTGTTACGATCTCCAAAAATTTCAACTTCTTGTAGATTGCTAATTGAATCTTTTTTTTCTTTCGTTGTTTCTTGTGCGAACGCAGTAGAAAAACTTAGTATAGTAAGTGTAGCTAGTAAAAGTTTATTCCTTTTCATATGTTATGTATATTTATTCTAAATAAAATTAATGCTGCAAATTTAATTAGACTTAGTATAAATAAAAAAAAGAAATCGACTGATAGATATCATCTATCAGTCGATTTTGTTAAATATTTTAAGAAAATGGATGTTTACTCGAAAAAAGAGAAGTGTACGTTTCCGTATTTTTTGTGTTGTACAAAGTTTGGATGCTCTTCAAAAGAAATGCTTGATGGGTGTTCTAAAACAAAATTTCCACCTTCTTCTAACCATTGATTATCGATAACCAAATTTGGGATTTTTTTGTAAGTTTCTACATCCAAATCGTAAGGAGGATCAGCAAAAATAATATCAAACTTTTTGATAGGTTGCTTGTCCAAATATTTAATGACATCACTTTTTACAGTTGTAATGATTTCATCTAATTTTAATTGTTTCGCTGTTTCGTCCAAAAATTTTACACAACCGTAGAAATTATCAACCGAAGTTACTTTTTTTGCTCCACGCGAAGCAAACTCTAATGAAATACTTCCTATTCCAGAGAATAAATCTAAAACGGTAATTTCGTCGAAATACCATTCGTTGTTTAAGATATTAAATAAAGCTTCTTTCGCGAAGTCTGTTGTTGGGCGCACCGGCAAGTTAGTTGGTGCTGTGATTCTTTTTCCTTTTAATGTTCCTGAAATGATTCGCATTCGAATAATTTATATAATGTAAAATATTGCCCAAGTTGTTTGTCTGCTTCGTTAAACGAAATATGACGCACATATTTTTGTAAAGTTTCGTAATAATTTGGCGAATTTAAGATATCACCAAAAGCATATAACGAAACGGTATTTGGACTAATATTTAATTGATTTAATGTATACAAAATGTAAAACAAAAAGTCTTCTTTCGTTTTTGTTTCAAATAGATTATAAAAAATAAATTCTCCATTGCTTAACACACAAACTTCTAATTTTTGATGCATTAAATTGATATAAATTTCATCGTTTTTAGAATTAATCATTCCATAATCTACCAAGAATTTGCCCGAATGATACAAACGTGCATTTTGCAAATTCGGTAACGAAAGCAAAATATCTTTTAGCGGATAATGAATATTGTAGATAATTGAAGCATCTACATTTTCCAAAGGACAATCGATTGCTAATTTTACAGGACTATAGTTAGAAAGTGATAACAATTCCTCGAAAGGTTTGTGCGCAAAGAGATTTGGAACAACATTTACAGTTGTCGACAAAAAACAAATATGCACATAATCATATTCTTGTAGCAAAGTCAAATTAGAACGCAATTCATGTTCAATCTCAATTTCCGTTTTGTTAAGATTTGTAAAATCTACCGAATAGTCATACACATCCGAGTACGAAGTGGTTTCCCCGTCGGTTGTTTTGGTAATATAACTAAGCATATCGTGAGATAGTAAAATCGCTAACGAACGTTGAGTTGTTTTTGACATAAATTTTTCTTTATCCTTGAATTTTTAACTCGCTGATTAAGATGTATATTAATCCTAATGAAATCAAAAATAACAAAATTTTGAAAGCAATCTTCATACAGAAAATTTATTTTAGCAAAGATACTATAATTATTTTGTTGATTAAAGAAGCATTTCAGCCGAATCTATTTTAAATTTACAGAAATTTGAAATTAAAAATTGTGAAAAAAATAGCCGTAATTCCAGCTCGTTATGCAGCAACACGTTTTCCAGGTAAATTAATGCAACAATTGGGCGATAAAACTGTGATAAGAATGACGTACGAAAATGTTGTTGCAACTGATTTGTTTGACGATGTTTTTGTGGTGACAGATTCTGATTTAATTTTTGATGAAATTGTTTCGCACAATGGAAAAGCAATTATGAGTATCAAAGATCACGAAACAGGAAGTGATAGAATTGCAGAAGCTATACAAGATATAGAATGTGATATTATCTTGAATGTGCAAGGCGATGAACCATTTGTGAATGAAAAAGCTTTGGCAGATATTTTATCCTCTTTTGATGGAGAATTAGGAAAAACTGTAGATGTGGCGACTTTAAAAGAATCCATTACAAAAGAAGAAGATATTAACAATCCTAATTTTGTAAAAGTGGTCACTGATATCAATGATTTTGCGCTTTATTTTTCTCGTTCAGCAATTCCATTTGCACGTGAAACTAATTTTACACCAAATTATTTTCGTCATTTAGGGATTTATGCATTTAGAAAAGAAGCTTTGTTGAAGTTTTCAACACTTGAAATGCGTCAAAATGAGCGTGCAGAAAAATTAGAACAATTACGTTATTTGGAATACGGAATGAAGATTAAAGTGATTGAAACCGAATCGATAGGAGTAGGAATTGATACACCAGAAGATTTAGAGCGTGCAAAAAAGTACTTATCCACTATTGTTAAAAAATAATCTTTAAACTTTTTATGATTTATATTTGCCCTAAAATCAGCTATACTTGACGTGGAAATGAAATAATTAAGTTAATTAATACTTAAAAAAATATTTCGGTATGAATGTTGTTGTAAAATGGAGTAAATAAGTAAAATAGTGATTATGAGTGATTCATGGAAAGAATACGAAGCAGAAGGATTAATTGAAAAAAGATCCTTTTTAGTTTCAAAAGATGGTCTTGTAAAAAAATTATACACAGGACAAGATAAATACAAAATCTTAGAAGGAGCGATTAACAATGGTTATCGTGCGATTTGGGTAACAAAAGCAGACGGAAAACGTACGGCTAAATATGTACATAAAATGGTTGCCGAAACTTTTTTACCAAATAAAGATAATAAAGAATATGTAGTGCATTTGGATCATAACAAATTAAACAACGCAATGGATAATTTGAAATGGGCAACATTGGACGAATGGAAAGAGCACAATAAGGATTTATTTAGAATGATGAAAGGACGTTCTCGTTTAGACAGTATTCCAAATAGTAAGTTGACAGAAGCACAAGTAATTCGTCTGAAAAAGAAATTAATTGATCCAAATAGAAAAACAAAAATTTCTACACTAGCAAAACAATTTAATATTTCTCAAGGTCAGGTTTACCGTATCTTAAGAGGAGAAAATTGGGCGCATATAGAAGTTAAAAAAGACTAAAAGACAATATTTCTTTACAGAACTTTAAATTAGTTTTTATATCTTGTTCGACAGATTGTTAAAAATTAAAAAAGTTCTTATGTCGAAATTGACGTTTAGTGCGCTTATGATTTCATTATTTTCTGTGACTACATTTGCACAAAATGCAGAGAAAATAATCGAAACTCATATTCAAAAAACAGGAGGTGAAGCAGCTTGGAATAATTTGAACAGTATTATCCTAAAAGGAGAAGCCATTATAAATGTTGGAGATTCTTACCCAATGATTGTTTATCATCAACGCCCTTACAACAAAAAAGTAGTGTTTGTGATGAATGGAAAAGAAATCTTGAACGAAGGATATGATGGTAGAATGGGATGGACATACAGCGAAGTTGCGAAGAAAAATGTAGCTGTAAAAGATTATAAACCAGACTCTTTTGACTCTGATGTATTGAAATACAAACAAAAAGGATTTAAGGTAAAATACTTAGGTATAGATAAATACGATCAAAATAATAGTTGTTATAAAATCGAATTAACAAAAAATGCGAATTCAACAGTTTATTGTTTTGACAAAAATTCTTACGAAATTGTAATGGAGAAAAATAAAGATGAAACACTTTATTACTCTAATTTCAAAAATTACAATGGATTATCTTTCGCTACCAAAGTTGTGGGGAAACCTACAGAGGGAGGAGAATATGTGATTAAATTTAATGACATAAAAATCAACCCAGCAATAGATAAGAAAAATTTTAAATTCTAAATATATAAAAAGTGGTTCATCAAGAATCACTTTTTTATTTCTGTTGATTTATACTGCTTAGGTAGTATAAGTTTTTTACTTTTGTACTCTGAATGAAGAAATTAAAATATGGCTTTAGACTCTATATTTGATCAAAATAAAAAATACGAGAAGAGCTTTTTTCTAAGATTATTAGAGAAAGCAAGAAAAGATTATCCAGATTCAATTTCTTTTATAGATGATCTAATTTCTAAACTTCAAAATAACCCTACATATCGATTAATTTTTCGCGAAGAACTTCAAAATACATTCGGGAAAATCAATTTTGTTAGCTATTTAGTAGATAGTGGAATTCATCTGGAAGATAATTTATTATCCATTTTTCGAAAGAAAATAATGGATTCTCTTTTACCAGATATCGAAGATAATAATGAATTAACTTCTGTGGTAAATGAGATTTTTTATAATTCGAAAAACTTATCAGCAATCCGAATTATTCCAAGAGATCGTTGGCGAAAATTTTTCGAAGTATTGTATCAAGATATCGAACCAGATAATTTTAAAGGAAACGTTAACAATATTCAGAATCAGCTTTTACAAGCAATTTCTATTTTGACGGTTCGTATTACTGGTGGGTTTTCGGACAAAGAAATGATGCGTTACAGTAACGAGGTTAATTATCTTGATAATCCATTCTCTAAACTTTCGATGCAGATTAGTAACATTATCGAAAATCCGCAAGCTGGATTTGATATGTTAGAGATTAAAGAAAGTATTTCTAAGTGTAAACATTTGTTAAATGATATTTTAACGCAAAAAGATTACAAAGGAATTTCATTGAAAGTTGCATCAAAAATCAATCGTTTGCAACAACAATTGGTTCGTTTACAAACAATTTTAAATAGTTATAATGAACTAAGATTACATGGAATAATTTCTTTCTATAGTCTTGCAACAAAGAAATGGGTTGAATTTTATGCACCAAAGAATTTTATGAGTAATCAGTTAGGTTCTACGGTTTATTTAATCACTTTCTTAGTTACTTATCATAATGGTAAAACGGGGGAAAAATATATTACGCAGACAGCCAAAGAGTATAATAAGATGTTTTGGACAGCTTGTGGAGGTGGTTTTATTGTTTCTTTTTTGTGTTTTATCAAAACCGGAATTGGAAATATACATGATACATCGCCACTGTTTAAAGCGTTTTTCTTTAGTATTAATTACGCTGTTGGTTTCTGTACGATTTATTTGACACATATGACACTTGCTACAAAACAGCCTTCTATGACTGCGGCTCGTTTAGCTCGTTCGCTTGTGCCGACTTCAGGTTCTGAACTGAATGTGAAAGATTTTACAACTTTATTTGCACAATTAGTAAGAAGCCAAATGATTGCTTTTTTAGGAAATGTTGTTGCTGGTTTTGTTGTATCATTAGGAATATTTTATTTACTGAACGAAATCTTAGGATTAGAAGTTTTAAAATATTCTAAAGCTTATCATTATTGGGAAGAATTGGTGACAATGGATTGGCATATTTTTTACTTTGGAGCAATTGCTGGAGTCTTCTTATTCCTTTCAGGATTAATTTCGGGAATAACAATTAATAATCAACGTTTTCATAATATTCCAGAACGTATTTATAATCATCCCATTTTGAAGAAATCATTTTCAGAACGTAGACGAAGAAGAATTTCGAATTGGTTTGAGAAAAATATGGGTGGAGTTGTAGGTAATGTTGCATTCGGTTTTATGATGGGATGTGCTTTTTTGATTGGTGATTTTACTGGTCAACCTTTCGATATTCGACACATTACTTTCGTTTCAGGAAACTTCGCGATTGGTATTGGAGGAATGGGCTATCATTTTGATATTGGACCAATGATTATTGGTTTTATTGCAATTTTTATGGTAGGTTGGAGCAACTTCTTAGTTAGTTTTATCTTATCATTATTAATGGCAATGCGATCTAATAATATTCCTTTTTATAAGATTTTTACGATGATTTCACATACATTAAAAGCATTTTTCCGAAATCCATTACCATTTTTTATTCCGCCTTTATGGACAAAAAATAAAGAAGAAGCTTAGTTAGAAATGGAAACAAACTTTGAAAAACAATTACGTTACGATAAAGCTTATCTTAAAATGGCTTTTGAATGGGCGAATCTATCCTATTGCGAACGCAAAAAAGTTGGTGCAATTATTGTTAAAAATCGAATGATTATTTCTGATGGTTACAATGGTACGCCAAGCGGTTTTGAGAACAAATGTGAGGATGAAGATGGGAATACAAAATGGCATGTTTTGCACGCTGAAGCAAATGCAATTCTAAAATGTGCAACGTCTACACAATCTGCAGAAGGAGCGACATTGTATATTACACTTTCGCCTTGTACAGATTGTAGCAAACTTATTTTGCAAGCAGGTATAAAGCGCATCGTTTACATTCAACAATACAAAGACCTTTCTGGGTTAGAGTTTTTAGAAAAATCAGGAATTACAATTCGACAAATTACAGAAGAAGAATTATACAGTTAGCATTTCAATGAGAAGTTTTTTCAAGGTTATTAATATCGTATTAGTTGTGATGATTATTTTCTTAATCGGTTTTATGGTTGGGAAAAAATACGACTTTGCGTTCGATGAAAACAAGGATGTTGTAGGTTTGCAATATTCGGATAACGAACAAAAAATTCGTCGATTAGTTTCTTTGATTGACAATGAATATGTGAACGATGTTAATTCGGATAGTTTAGTTGATGATGCGATTCATTATATGGTTGCCAAGCTAGATCCACATAGTACATATATCGATAAAGCTTCTGTACAAAAGGCAGAAGAGCAATTGAAAGGTGAATTTGTGGGAATTGGAATTCAATTTCGTACAATGAATGACACCATTGTTGTTGAACGTACGTTGCCAGGAACTAAGAATTATGGTAAACTAGAATTTGGAGATCAATTAGTTGCTGCAGATGATCAATCTTTGGTTGCAAAAGATAATAAAACAATAGAAGGTTTATTGAAAGGTAAGAAAGGATCGGAAGTTAAATTATCTGTTATTCGCGATCAAAAACCAATTTCTGTTACGCTAAATCGTACTATTGTTCCGATTCCTACGGTTACTGGAAAACACATGCTAACGAAAGATATTGGTTATCTTAAATTGACTCGTTTTTCCGAAAATTCTGCAAATGAAGTTCACGAAGGTTTACAAAATTTATTGGATCAAGGAATGAAAACTTTGGTGTTTGATTTACGTGGAAATCCAGGTGGAATCATGCATATTGCCGAAGAGATTGCCGATGAATTTTTAACGAAAAACGAATTGATTGTTTACACACAAGACAAACAAAAACGTAAAAAATATATTTACGCTACAAATAAAGGTCTTTTCGAACAAGGAAAAATTTACGTCTTAATGGACGAAAATTCTGCTTCTTCGAGTGAGATTGTTGCGGGAGCTTTGCAAGATTACGGACGTGGAATTATCGTTGGTCGTCGTTCGTTTGGTAAAGGTTTGGTGCAACGTGAAATTAATTTAGGCGATGATACTAAAGTTCGTTTAACGGTTGCAAACTATTACACACCTTCTGGACGATCTATTCAAAAACCATTTGATAAAAAAACTGCAAAATACAGTGACGATTTATACAAACGATTAAAATCGGGTGAATTATATAGTAAAGATTCAATTAAAATTAATAAAGACTTAGAGTTTACGGCGCCTTCAGGTAAAAAAGTGTACGGTGGTGGTGGAATTATTCCTGATGAGTTTGTTGCATTAGATACAAATTCGGTTTCGAATTGGTTGTATTATAATCAAGATGCAAATTATTTTAATGACTTTTTATTCAAGAAAATTTATTCAATTCACGATTTTTTCATGTTTCATAACGAAGCAATTTATTTGAAATATTTCAGTGCTGGAATGTATAGAAATGAGTTTTTAGGTGTTTTAGGAATTCCTTCAAATGAGTTCAATCCTGTCTTTTCAACAACTGTTGATAACTACATGAAAGCCACAATTGCTGGAACTTTATATGGTTCTCGAGCATTTTATCAAGTTTGGATGCCCGAAGATGAAATGATAAAGCGTATTTTTGAACTTGAAAAAATAACGAAGTAAATGCTGTGGAAAGATGCTTTGTATGACTATCAAATGTATCTGAAATTAGAAAAAAGAGTTTCTGCCAATACAATTGAAGGTTATCTACGCGATATTCAAAAATTAATTAATTATTCTGATAAACAACCTTTAGATTATTCACAAGATGATTTGAGGGATTTTGTACACGATTTTGCATCGAGCGAATATAGCGTGCGTTCACAAGCGCGTGTGATTTCTGGCTTGAAAAGCTTTTTTGGCTACTTACAACTCGAAGATTTTAGAGAAGATAATCCGACTTCTTTGCTCGAAACTCCAAAAATTGGGATGAAACTTCCTGATGTACTTTCTGAAAAAGAAATTGATAAAATGATTGAAGTAATTGATTTATCAAAACCAGAAGGACAGCGCAATCGTGCGATTATAGAAGTGCTTTATGGATGCGGTTTGCGTGTTTCGGAATTGATAAATCTCAAAATTTCTGATCTTTTTTTTGATGATGGTTTTATTCGTGTCATTGGGAAAGGAAACAAACAAAGACTGGTTCCGATTAGCGATTATACGATAAAATATATTAACTTGTACAAAGAAAGTATTCGTATTCATCTTCCTATACAAGCTGGTTTCGAAGATTTTTTGTTCTTAAATAGACGAGGTAAAAACCTTACACGTGTGATGATTTTTACAATCGTGAAAGAATTATCGATAATTGCTGGAGTTAAAAAAACAATTAGTCCGCATACATTTCGCCATTCTTTTGCGACTCATTTATTGAAAAATGGAGCAGATCTTCGTGCAATTCAGTTAATGTTGGGACACGAAAGTATTACGACGACTGAAATTTATACGCATGTTGATCAAGAATTTATTCGAGATGCGATTATCAAATTTCATCCAAGAAATAAATAATAATCATTAACCTAAAAAGATGATAAAATCGTTTAAATTTTGTCCAAATTGTGGACATTCTATCGATCATTTTGATTTTAGAAAAATGTCGTGCAACAATTGTGATTTGGTTTATTATCAAAATGTAGCAGCTGCTGTGGCGGTTATTCTAAAAAAAGAAGATAAAATCTTGTTTACTGTTCGTAATAAAGAACCAAAAAAGGGAATGTTAGATTTAGCTGGTGGATTTACAGATCCAGATGAGTCGGCAGAAAGAACGTGTCAACGAGAGATTGAAGAAGAATTAGGAATTAAAATTCCTTTAGAGAATTTCAAGTATTTTCTTTCGCAACCCAATACATACGAGTATAAAGAAGTTCCGTATAAAACGTGTGATTTAGCATTTATTGCTGATTTTCCTGACGAAGAAATTGTTCTTGAAAAAGATGAAATTGCAGCTATAAAATGGATTGCTATCAACGAAATTAATTTAGACGACATTGGTTTTGATTCATTAAGAAAAGTGGTAGAAATTTATATTAATTCTTTGAAATAGTTCACATGATGTTGAAATAAGTTCAACCGGGCGTGATTTGTCAACCTGAACTCGTTTCAGGTTCTCATCATTAAAATATTAACAATGAAAAAAATACTTTTATTAAGTGCTATTTTCCTAACAATAGTTTCGTGTAGCACGCAGAATGTAGCTGTAGATTATGACCGAGATTTTGATTTTGAAACAAATAGAACATATTCTTTTACGCAAACAGGAAATTTAGGTTTGAATGATTTAGATTCTGCCAGATTATATTCGTCGATCGAAAAAGGAATGTTGTACAGAGGTTTTCAGAAGTCGAATGATGGAGTTTTAATGCTAGACGTGAAGCCAGAAGAATATGTTTCGAAGCAACAAAATTCTAATGTTGGAATTGGAATGGGAACGGGTGGTTATGGTTTTGGAGGTGGTGTTTCGGTTGGAATTCCGATTATGTCTCAAAAATTAAATCAAAATTATACGATTTCAATGAAGGATGAAGGAAGATTAGTTTGGGAAGGAACCTTGAAAATTCAAATGCCGTTGAAAGCTTCGCCAGAAGTTCGTGCAGCAAATATTCAGAAAGGTGTAACGAAATTGTTGCAAAAATTTCCACCTAAAAAGAAATAATAATTAAAAAATCCCTCGAAAACTAAAATTACGAGGGATTTATATTTTGTCCGATTTGGATATGCCGTTTCAACGGCAGAATGCGCCTTTCAGAGGTTTTTCAAACCTAAAATCATTTATCCAAAACGGCACTTACACAATATCAGTGACTTAACGCGTTTTAAAAAGGTGTATAATAATGATTATGTTAAATCAATTGAAATAGCTAATTTTATACAAATACAATAAATATTATGATTAGTAATTCAATTTTAAAAAGTGTTTATTATAATTATATTAAAATCGGATTAATTATTTTGTCTGCAATTATGATTTTTAAAGCTGGTAAAATATTAGGAGCTTTTATAAAACTTACTAAAGTTAAATTTTGAAAAAGAAATTAAACCTGATAGAGGTATTTTCCAATATACTTAATTTAAAATACAATATAAAAAGACTCTAATCAGAGCCCCTTGTATATTCAATAATAAAAATGATTTGAAGTCAAGCAATTTGATTTTATATTGATTAATCTTAGAAAAAAAAAGATTATATGATAAACAAAAAAAAAATAGTTAAGGATATTTTATACATGATAATAATAGTAATAATTACCTATTCTTTGATAAGATTATATGATTACATAAATTAAAAAAACATTCTAATAAGGATGTCTTTTCTTGTTCTATAATAATGTTTATGTTAAGTAAAAGGTGTTTTGTATTATAACTTATAAATTGGTAGTATCTTACTAAC
>NZ_DLJR01000037.1:135248-135771 GCF_002484365.1 Empedobacter sp. UBA7611 | reverse complement strand
CCCGAAGGGCATATGAATACCAATAATTAAAATAAACAGGAAATGAATAAAAAATGAAAGTAATAGATTTCTCGATACTTCAAATTAACAACGAGTTGAGGTTCTGAACATAATTATGAGAATAAGAGGATAATTAGTAGTTCTTTATTTATTACTTTTTGCTTGATCAAAAAGTAATCAAAAGTTATTCATATGGTTTATTATTATTTTTAAGGTATTCATGAATGCAAAGCATTACAAGACTGCGATTTTCGACGTTCAATTACCATTTTACGCACTAAAAAGATTAAATGATTCGCATAAGCTCACTAATCTTTTTTACGCTTGTTTCAATGGATTGAAACTCGTCTGCAAATCGTATGTCGCTTTGAAATTCATTGTTGAAAGTGAATTTGAATATTGAGAAAGGAATTAAAAAAATCCGACGATTTAGGATCGAAATGCAATTCAACTCTAAATTATTGGAATAAAAAAAGTTGGAGTGTCTGAGTGGAGCGAGTTGCCAACTTTATGGAAATAATTT